>JANYFX010000111.1 GCA_025359585.1 Rhizobacter sp.
GTCTGTGCGTAGGCCGTCTCCATGACGATGCCGCCGGTGAACTCGATCGAGAAGTGCAAGCCCCGCGTGGCGAGAAAAAACACTGCGGCAACGAAGGTCAGCGCCGAGATGATGTTGAACACCAGCGCATGCCGCATGAACGGGATGTCGCGCCTGATTCTGAAAAATTCCATGGTCCTGCCTTGTTGCTGTGCGTGCGCTCAGGTCTTCGCCGGCAAGTCGTCGCCCTGCGGTTTCCAGACCTGGCCGATCGACACGCCCTTGAGCTTCTTCTGCCGGCCGTACCAGAGGTTGACGAGACCGCGCGAGAACACCACGGCCGAGAACATCGAGGTGAGGATTCCCAGGCAGTGCACGACCGCGAAGCCGCGGATCGGCCCCGAGCCGAACGCGAGAAGCGCCAGGCCCGCGATCAGCGTGGTGACGTTCGAGTCGAGAATCGTCGCGAACGCGCGTTCGTAGCCGGTGTGGATCGCGACCTGCGGCGAAGCACCGCCACGCAACTCTTCACGCACGCGCTCGTTGATCAGCACGTTGGCGTCGATCGCCATGCCCAGCGTGAGCGCGATGGCCGCGATGCCCGGCAGCGACAGCGTGGCCTGCAGCATCGACAGCACCGCCAGCAGCAGCAGCAGGTTGAAGCCGAGCGCGAGTGTGGAGATCACGCCGAACAGTCGGTAGTAAACGCACATGAACAGCGCGATCGCGGCAAAGCCGTACATCACGCTCTCGAAACCCTTTACGATGTTGGCCGCGCCCAGGGTCGGGCCGATGGTCTTTTCTTCGATGATGTCCATCGGCGCAGCCAGCGAGCCGGCACGCAGCAGCAAGGCCTGGTCGCTCGCTTCGCCCGGCGTCATGCGGCCGGTGATCTGGAAGCGCGAACCGAGTTCGCCGCGGATCACCGGCGCGGTGATCACTTCGCCCTTGCCCTTTTCGAACAACAGAATCGCCATGCGCTTGCCGATGTTGTCGCGCGAGATGTCGCGCATGATGCGCGCGCCCTTCGCGTCGACCGTCAGGTTGACGTTGGGCTCGTGGGTCTGGCCATCGAAGCCGGGTTGCGCGTCGGTCAGGTTGTCGCCGGTCAAGACGACCTGGCGCTTGACGATCAGCGGCGAGCCGCCGCGCTCGATGAAGCGCTCGGTGCCGAACGGCACCGGCCCGCTGCCGCCCGCGGCGGACAGCGCCTCGGCGCTGTCGTCGACCATGCGCAGCTCGAGCGTGGCGGTGCGGCCGATGATGTCTTTCGCCTTGGCCGTGTCCTGCACGCCGGGCAATTGCACGACCACACGGTCGGCGCCCTGCTGCTGGATCACCGGCTCTGCCACGCCGAGCTCGTTGACGCGGTTGTGCAGCGTGGTGATGTTCTGCGTGATCGCGGTGTCTTGCACCTTGCGTGCCGCGTCGGGCTTCAGGCTGCCGCTGAGCTTGAACTCGGTGCCTTCGGCGCTGTCGAGCCACTGCAGATCGGGCAACTGGTCGGCGAGCAGGCTGCGTGCTGCGCTGAGCGTTTCGCGGTCGCGGAAACGAATGTCCACGGTGTTGCCGTCGCGGGCGATGCCGGCATGGCGCAGATTCTTGTCGCGCAGCAGGGTGCGCACGTCGCCGGTCAGCGCTTCGGCCTTCTTGGTCAGCGCCGACTTCATGTCGACCTGCATCAGGAAGTAGACACCGCCGCGCAGGTCGAGGCCGAGGAACATCGGCAGTGCGTGCAATGTCGTGAGCCAGTGCGGCGAGCGCGACAGCAGGTTCAGCGCCACCACGTAGCGCGGGTCGCTCGGGTCGGGGTTGAGCGCGGCACTGATCGCTTCCTTCGCCTTGCGCTGCGCGTCGAGATCGGCGAAGCGCGCCTTGACCGAGTTGCCCTCGAACTGCACGAAGTCTGCCTTCAGGCCGGCACGCGTGAGGATCTCTTCGACGCGCGGGGCCATCGTGGCGTCGAGCTTGAGCGTGGCCTTGCCGCTGCTCACCTGCACCGCAGGGGCCTGGCCGAACACGTTCGGCAAGGTGTAGATCAGCCCGACCAACAAGGCGATCACGAGCAGCGCGTATTTCCAGGCAGGGTAACGATTCATCGGGGCTTTCCTATCGGGCCGGGCCCGCGCCAAATGCGGCGAGCGATTCGCTGCATCGGTACGACGCCGCGAACCGCTCGTGCGTTCAACGAATTACTTGACGGTGCCCTTGGGCAGCACTTGCACGACCGCGCCGCGCTGCACCTGGATCTCGACGCCGCTGGCGATCTCGACACTCAGGAAGCTCTCGCCGATCTTGGTGATCTTGCCGATCATGCCGCCGGTGGTGACGACTTCGTCGCCCTTGGCCAGCGCGTCGATCATCGCCTTGGCTTCTTTCTGGCGCTTCATCTGCGGGCGGATCATCACGAAGTACAGCACGACGAACATCAGGATGATGGGCAGCATGCCGGTGATTCCGCCACCGAACAGCGAGTCTGCGGCGGCTGCAGGCGCGGCTTGCGCAAAAGCTTCGGAAATGAACACTTGGAATTCCTTGTTGGAGCCGGGCACGACGCCTGCGGCAAAGCCTCGGGATTGTAAGGTGGGTGCGGCTCGGGTCCAGAGAGCCCCCGGCGGCGTTTACCCGGGCGCCGCCACCAGCCGAAGGTGGGTGATTTCAGACGGTGCGCCGAAGCGTTTCGGCGGCCCCCAATACCCTGTGCCACGGCTGGTGTAGACCCACAGGCGCTGCAAGCGGTTCAACCCCGCCGTGAAGGGCTGCTGCA
>JANYFX010000119.1 GCA_025359585.1 Rhizobacter sp.
TTCCTGTCGCACGGCGAGCAGCGCCGGCTCGAGATCGCGGTGGCGCTGGCCGCGCGCCCGCGCATGCTGCTGCTCGACGAGCCGACCCAGGGCATGAGCCACGCCGACACGCACGACACCGAGACGCTGATCCGTGGCCTGGCGGCCGAAGGCCTGAGCATCCTGCTGGTTGAACACGATGTCGAGCTCGTGATGAACCTGTCGGACCACGTGGTCGTGATGCACCAGGGCCAGAAGCTGGCCGAAGGCCCGCCGCAGCAGGTGCGCAGCGACCCGCTGGTGCAGTCCGCCTACTTTGGCGAAGTGAACCCTGTGGTTTCGCAAGTCGGAGGCGCCGCCCATGCTTGAACTGATCGATGTACACACGCACTACGGCCTGAGCCACGTGCTGCAGGGCGTTTCGATCACCGTCGGCGCCGGCGAGGTGGTCGGCCTGTTCGGCCGCAACGGCGTTGGCAAGACCACGGTGATGAAGACCATCGCCGGCTGGGTGGCGCCGAGCGCCGGAAGCATCAACTTCGGCGGCGCAGCGATCGGCGGTGCGGCGTCGGAGTCGATCTGCCGACGCGGCATCGGCTTCGTGCCGGAAGACCGGCGCATCTTCCCGGGCCTGAGCGTCGAAGAGAACCTGGTGCTGGGTTTCATGCAGAGCCCAGGGCGCTCTCGCGCCGAATCGCGGCGCAAGCTCGACGAGATCTACAGCCGCTTCGCGCGCCTGGGCGAACGCCGGCATCAGCTCGGCACCACGCTCTCGGGCGGCGAGCAGCAGATGCTGGCGATGGCGCGCGTGCTCGTCGGCACGCCGAAGCTGCTGCTGATCGACGAACCCACCGAGGGCCTCGCGCCGAAGATCGTCGACGAGATCTTCGCGTTGATGGAAGGCCTGCGTCGCGACGGCATTCCGATCCTGCTGGTCGAGCAGAACATGCAGCGCGCAGTCGGCCTGACGCAGCGCTTCTATGTGCTCGAACGCGGCGCCGTGGTGCTGGAGGGGCGGGGAGACCATGAGTCCGACCGCGTGGCGCTGCGGCATCAGCTGGCGGTGTAGCTGTGAATGCGTCCACCGCGAGTCCTTGCATGATCGGCTGGGCAATGACGCCAGCCACCATGCGATCTCCGTTCGCCGAGTTGAAGCGAAAGCTGGCGGAGATCGCGGCTGCTGGGTTCGACGCGGTCGAAATCCCGATCGATGCTGCGCCGACGGTTCCGGTGTCAGCATTGCGGGAAGTGGTCGAAGCCCTTGGATTGACACTCAGTGCCAGGATGACGGGCAATCGCTTCGGAGTGTCCGCCGGTCATGCATTCGGAGTCGCGCGGAATCTTGGCTGCAGCTTGCTGGTGGCCGACGCCCTCGAAGCCCGCGAGCACCATCGATGGCATGAGGCTTCGCAAGAATCCGGGGTGACCCTCGTGCTCGATGCTGCAAGCCTCGACGGCTGCGACCCAAACTGCGGATTCCAGACGAAGGTGTTGGTGGAACTCGGGATCACGAACGATGCGAGACGTTCAGGCAGTGCCCTTCTCCGCGCTGCGGGTGAACGCCTCGGCTGCGTTCGTCTCGTGCCTGCCGGTGATGGAGCGGGCGGAGCGTCGTCTCTGCTCGAGCGGGAGTGGGCCGCCGCGCTGGCGGGCTGCGTCTATGCCGGACCGATCATCTGCAGCGGTGGCGCCCGACTCCAGGCATCGTCCGGTGACTTGACCGCCGCGCGAAGGCTCTTGCGCTGGACCGAAAAGATTGAATGGGAGCTGAGCTTTCAGCTGCATACCTAGGGTGTGATGATGCGGTGAGTCGACCGGAGTTCACCATCGTGTTCGCCGACATCGACCCTTTAGAGGTCCAAGTTCCTGCGACCGCACTTACCGGCCATTGCCGACCTCGCGTGGTCCGCGCTCCAACCCACACTTACGGTCACTGCGAGCATCAGCTTGGCGCACTCCCACGAGGCTGGTGACGAGGCTGGGAGTTCGTGAAGGTCGCGCGACAGATAGACGTGCTGTGCGCCTGTTCCTCCGACGTCCGCCTCGGCTGTTGCTGACCGATGCCGGCGAGCATTTCCTGCTGCGCGCACAGGCATCGTCGGCGAGTTCGACGAAGCTAAGACAGCGCTGGTCATCGCCAACGCCGAGCCGAGCGGGCCGCCGTTAGTGACCGCGCTTTCCTCCGTCGGTCGCGGCCACGTTAGTCCTGCCCTTGCGGCCTTCATGCAACGCTACCCGCCGATCGAGCTCGAACTGCACTTCAGTGACGATTGGGTTGATCTGCGCACCACACGCACCGAATGCGTCGGCCGCAATGGACTGCTGGCCGACAGCGATCTCAACCGCCACTCGGCTGGCGCCCACTTGGCGTCTGGTCTGCGTAAGCCTCGTGTATCTGCTCGCCACGGCCGGACGGACCGGCCGGAAGACCTGCTTCAAGAGAAACCACACCGAAGACCCGTCGCAGGCCGCGCGGGTTCTCGCGCCTGCGCCGCCTGTTCGCACGAAGGACTGTAGAAGTCTTCGTGCGGACCCGAGCGGCCGCTTCCTGGCGGCGAGTTCAGGCCGGCGGAAGTCTGGTCAGGGTCGATTGGGTTGAAAAACTCGGTTCGCGAAGTCGATCGCGTGATTCCGCGAAATCCGACCTCTCAGATCGATCCAGGATCGACGATCGCACCCTCGGCAAGGGTTGAAGTACCCCCGCGAAAGTGCCCGTCGCGGTCCACAACGAGTTTTTCAACACAATAGGTCGCAAGCTGCCATTGGTCCAAGCGTCTCGGAACCAACCCCCCCCCGCACTACCGGTTGCTGACCCCCGACGCCACGTGCCCCGACGGCACGTGTTCCGACGCGGCCGTCACGTGCCCGGTCTGGTCATCGAAGAAGAAGTCGGGCTCGAACTCGCGCAGGAACTCGCCCTTCGGCAAGCCGCCGAGGAACATCGCCTCATCGACCTCGATGTTCCAGTCCATCAGCGTGCGGATCGCGCGCTCGTGCGCCGGCGCGCTGCGCGCGGTGACGAGCGCGGTGCGGATGCGCATGCCCGGCGCCGGGTCGTGCTGCAAACGCTGCAGGGCCAGCAGCAGCGGCTTGAACGGGCCGGCCGCCAGCGGCGTGGCCGCCTGGTCGCGTTCGTGGGCCTGAAAGGCGTCGAGCCCGGCGCGCTGGAACACGCGCTCGGCTTCGTCGGAGAACAACACCGCGTCGCCGTCGAAGGCGATTCGCACCTGGTTCG
>JANYFX010000184.1 GCA_025359585.1 Rhizobacter sp.
GGCGAACCGCTGTTGTTGATCATGGGGCTGGGCATGCAGCTCGTGGCCTGGCACACCGAGTTCGTCGCGAGTCTCGTGGCACGCGGTTTCCGCGTGATCCGCTTCGACAACCGCGACATCGGCCTGAGCCAGCGCTTCGACCACCTCGGTGTCTCGAACCTCGCGATCGACTCGCTCAAGTACGCGGTCGGCCTGAAGGTCACCGGCCCCTACACCGTGGCCGACATGGCCGACGACACCGCCGGCCTGCTCGACGCGCTCGGGATCCAGAGCGCGCACGTCTGCGGCGCCTCGATGGGCGGCATGATCGCGCAGCAGCTCGCCGTGCGGCACCCCACGCGCGTGAAAAGCCTGACGCTGATGATGACCAGCAGCGGTTCGCGCCGCCTGCCCGGGCCGACACTGAAGGTGCGCAGCGCCTTGATCTCGCGGCCCGACGATGCGAACAACATCGAGAGCGTGATCGCCCATTACGTGCGCTTGTATAAGCTGATCGGCAGCCCGCGTTACCCTGCGAGCGACGCCTATCTCCACGAGCGGCTGGGCATGTCGGTGCGGCGTTCGTACCGCCCACAAGGCACGGCGCGCCAGATGGTCGCGATCGCGGCCGACGGCAACCGCTCGGAGTTGCTGGCGCAGATCAAGGTGCCCACACAAGTGATTCACGGCCAGGACGACCCGCTCGTGCCGGTGGCCGCGGGCCACGACCTGGTGCAGAAGATCGCCGGTGCGAAACTCGACCTGATCGAGGGCATGGGCCATGACCTGCCGGTCGAGCTGTGGCCTCGTTTCGTGTCTGGCATCGCCGACGCAGCTGCCCGCGTCTGACGAAGCGCGCGGCAGCGTCGCCGCAGCCTACTTGACCGCCTGCACGTTTTCGTCCGCCAGCAGCCCCATGTCGCGGATGTTGCTGTGGCGTGCGCGCCAGCCGCGGTACGTGCGTCGCAGATTGCCGACCGAGATCATGTAGTAGATGCCCTTGAGCGCCCACAGCGAGGGCTGGATCGGGCTCTTCCCGTACAGGTCGCCGGCCAGCAGCGACATCAACGCCTCTTTCACCCGCAGCGGGTTGATCGGGTACATGAAGAGCTGGCGGATCGTCGGGTTGGTCACGCGGGTGATGAACCACGAATACTCCTTCGGGCCCTTCTTCATCATCGCGTCGAAGTGTTTGCGCGCGCGCGCCGCTTCGGCCGGACGGTCGAGCGCGGTCGCCACCACGTCGGCACCCTTGAAGGCGCTGGTCATCGCGAGGTACACGCCCGACGAGAACATCGGGTCGATGAAGGTGAAGGCGTCGCCGAGCAGCAGGTAACGCTCGCCGCTGGAGTGCGTCGCGTTGTACGAGTAGTTGCCGGTCGCGTGCACCGCGTCGTCGACACGCGTCGCGTTCTTCAGCCGGTCGGCCAGCTCGGGGCAGAGCGCGATCGTGTCGTCGAAGAACTGCGGCAGCGGTTTGTTGCGCGACTTCAGGTAGTAGGGCCAGCACACCGCGCCGACGCTGGTCGTGCCGTCGGCCAGCGGAATGAACCAGAACCAGCCGTGCTGGAACCACATGATGCTGATGTTGCCTTCCATCTTGCCGGGCAAGCGGCGCGCATCGGTGTAGTGGCCGAAAAGCGCCGAGCTGTTGTGCTTGGGGTTCTTTTCCTTGCAGCGCAGCTTGTTGGCGATGAAGGTGTCGCGCCCCGATGCGTCGACGACGAAGCGCGTGCGCCAGCTGTGGCGCGCGCCGTCGTCGAGCTCGGCTTGCACCAACGCACCCTCGGCATCGAAATCGACCTCGCGGACGCGGCAGCCTTCGAGCGTTTTCGCACCGCGCGTGGCCGCGTTGCGAAAAAGCAGTTCGTCGAGCTCGGAGCGCCGCACCTGCCAGGCCGAGGGCTTGGTCTTGTCCCAGGCTTCGGCGAACTCGACCGCGCTGCGGTGCTCGTGGTCGGGCGAGACGAACTCGATGCCGAACTTGGGCATGCCGATCTTGTCGACCTGCTCCTTCAGCCCCAGGCGCTCGAACAGCTCGACGTTGCAGGGCAGCAAAGACTCGCCGATGTGAAAACGCGGGTGATGCGCCTTCTCCAGCAACACGACATGGCGGCCTTGCGTGGCGAGCAGCGCGGCGATGGTCGAGCCGGCCGGGCCGCCGCCGATCACGAGCACGTCGCAGGTTTCTTCGAGGGTCTCGTCGGTGGTGGGTTGAGAGGTCATGGTGTGCTGCTCTTCAGGCCGGTTTGACGGCGGTGTACTCGGAGAAAATACCGAGTTCGACATGGCGCTGCACGTCTTCGAAGCCAGCGGCGCGCAAGGCGGCGAGCACCGATTCCGGCGGGATGCAGCTCTCGATCGTGTCCCAGTAATAACGCCACAGCTCCGCGGTGTCGCGCCGGCGCGAGACCACCGCCGCGATCATCGGCACCACGGCGCGCATGTAGGTCTTGAGCAGGACCGTGCCGACGCGCCCGCGCGGTTTCGTGATCTCCAGCACCAGCAGTCGGCCGCCCGGGCGCAGCACGCGGTGGAACTCTGCGAAGGCTGCGCCCACGTCGGTGATGTGGCGCAGCGCGTAGCCCATGCTGAGGAAGTCGTTGCTGCCGCTCTCGCATGGCAGCGCCTCGGCGCGCCCGCAGACCAACTCGACGCCGGGCAGCGCCACCTCGTTCATCATGCCGGGGCTCGGGTCCACGCCGACCACGCGGCCCTGCGGGCCGGTCAACGCGAGCGCCTCGCGCGCGACCAGGCCAGTGCCGATGCCCACGTCGAGCACCGCAGCGCCGGCCGCGAGTTGCGCGCGCTTCAAGGCCTGGTGCCGGTACCAGCGGCCCGAACCGAAGGCCAGCACCTTTTCGATGCGGTCGTAGTCGGGCGCGGTGTCGTCGAAGATGCGGCGCAGGTACTGCTCGCGGTCGGCTTCGTCACCGTAGTAGGCCGGCAGCGGCGTGTGGGGCCGCAACACCTGGGCGGCCGCGGTCGACGTGTTGTTTTTGCTCATTGGAGCGATTATTGCAAGCCTCGGGCCGCGCACTGCAGAGCTCGGGAAATCCGCGTTCCGCGCGCTCACGGGCACAGCCCGAATGTGGGTATGCTGCCCCGACCTGCCTTGCTCTAGCCCGAGACCTGCATGACCTCCAACCCAATGCCACACCAGCCTACCGCCGAACGCCCGGGCCGACACCAGATCGTCATCGTCGGTGGTGGTGCCGGGGGCCTGGAGCTGGCGACGACGCTCGGCAACACGCTGGGCAAGCGTGGCAAGGCCGACATCACCCTCGTCGACCGCACTCGCTCGCACATCTGGAAGCCCAAGCTGCACGAGATCGCGGCCGGCAGCATGGACATGGGCATCCACGAGGTCGACTACCTGGCGCAGTCGCACTGGCATCACTTTCGCTACCGCGTCGGCGAGATGACGGGGCTCGACCGCGCGGGCCGCCAGATCACCGTCGGCGCGTTCGTCGACGACGAGGGCACGCAGGTCACGCCGCAAGGCCGCATCCCTTACGACACACTGGTGATGGCGGTCGGCAGCCAGAGCAACGACTTCGGCACGCCGGGTGTGGCCGAACATGCGCTCAAGCTCGAAACGGCCAACGACGCGCGCCGTTTCAACCAGCGCCTGGTCAACGCCTGCATCCGCGCCCACGCGCAAGACGGGCCGCTGTTGCCGCACCAGTTGCAGGTGGCGATCATCGGGGCGGGCGCGACCGGAGTGGAGCTGTCGGCCGAACTGCACCGGACCACGCGCGAGGTGGTGGCTTACGGGCTCGACCGCATCGACCCCGAACGAGACATCTGCCTGAACCTGATCGAAGCGGCCGGCCGTGTGCTGCCGGCCTTGCCCGAACGCCTGTCGGAAGCGACAGAAGGTTTGCTGCGCAAGCTCGGCGTGGTCGTGCACACGAATGCGAAGGTGGCCGAGGTGCTGAGCGGCGGCGTGCGCCTGGCCGACGGGCGTGTGATCCCGGCCGAGCTCGTGGTGTGGGCGGCGGGCATCAAGGCACCGGAGTTTCTGAAAAGCCTCGATGGCCTGGAGTCGAACCGCATCAACCAGTTGCTCGTGAACGCCACGCTGCAGACCACGCTCGACGAGAACGTCTTCGCGATGGGCGATTGCGCCGCGTGCCCGTGGCCCGAAGCCCCGGCAGCGATGACCGACGGTGGCAAGCGCGCTGCCTTCGTGCCGCCGCGCGCGCAGGCTGCGCACCAGCAGGCTTCGCACATGGTCGGGCAGATCCGCCGGCGCCTTGCGGGCCAGCCACTGCGTGACTACCGCTACCGCGACTTCGGCTCGCTGGTGTCGCTGGGCGAGTTCAGCACCGTCGGCAACATGATGGGCGGGCTGGTCGGCGGCAGCCTGATGGTCGAAGGTTATTTCGCGCGAGTCATGTACCTGTCGCTCTACAAGATGCACGAACTCGCCTTGCACGGCCTGCCGAAGGTGGCGCTCGAAACCTTGTCGCGCCTGATCACGCGGCGCACCGAGCCGCACGTGAAACTGCATTGAGACCGCCCGCTACGAAGCAGGACGCTTCATGCCTTCGCAGGGGTCGGGCCGCGCGGCCGGTGCGGCCGTCGTGACGACTCGGTCGTAAGCCTCGGCCCCTGTTTCTCCGTTTTCCAGCAGACCGATGCCCACGCTGCGTTGCCGCACGGCCGGCGGCAGCCAGGTCGGCACGCCCACATCGTTGCGCACGTGGCCATTGCCCGCAAGCAACACGGCGCCGCGCTGCGAATATTCACTCAGCAGCCGCGCCATGAACTGATCGCGTGCGACCTGCGCCGTCGCCATGCGGCGCGCCTGCGCTTCGTTCAACATGCCGCAGTGGCTGGCGAGGATCGTGTTGGTCTGGTAAGACTCGATCCCGACCGGCACCCTCGCGTCGAAGCCCGTGGCCGACAGACCTTCCTGCGACACGCGCCGCGCGTCGGCCCGTGACACATTGGCCGCGACCAGCGGCAAGCGGTATTTCAGCGCGAGCGCGATGAACGGGCGGTACAGCGGCCAGGCCCAGCCGACGTCTTGTGCACCGGCCGCTTTGATCACGTCGTCGGCCGTGGCACCGGCTTGTGCCATCGCCTTGTCGATCTCGGTCTGGCGCTCGCGGTCGAACTGCTCCATCAACAAGGCCGGCCGTGCCCCCGAGGCCAGTAGCTCACGCAGTGCCTGCGCGCGCAGCGCGTGCTGTTCGGCGTTGTCGTGCACTTCACCGAGCAGCACGATCGGGCGCGAGCGCATGGCGTCCGCCAGGCGCTGCAGGTCAGTGCCTTGCCCCGGAAGGTGGGTGCAGGCGCCCAGCGCGAAAAAACCCGCCAGCCGCAAGGCTCGCGCAGCGCGCCGCAGAACGATCCATTCCATCATCTTGTCGCCGCCGTCCGACGCGTCCGTTGTGCTCGTTCGACAGACTACTCCGAGGACCGCTCTCGTGCCCGGAAGGGCTCATCCACCTGATCCGCGACAATAGGCACGACCGTTTTTGCCAGTAGCGGCGTGCCTGATGGAACCCGGCAAGGCACTGAACTGAAACGCTCTCCCGCTGACTCTGCAAGTCACAAGCTCCTCCATGACCCACAACCCCTGGCGCCTCAGCGTCGCGCCGATGATGGACTGGACCGATCGGCACTGCCGCTACTTCCACCGCCTGCTCACCCGCCACACGCGCCTGTACACCGAGATGGTGACGACCGGCGCCTTGTTGCACGGCAACGTGCCGCGCCACCTCGACTTCAACGTTGAAGAACACCCCGTCGCGCTGCAGCTCGGTGGCAGCGAGCCGGCCGATCTGGCGCTCTGCGCGAAGCTCGCGCAGCAGTGGGGTTACGACGAAGTCAACCTGAACTGCGGCTGCCCGAGCGAGCGGGTGCAGCGGGGCGCGTTCGGCGCCTGCCTGATGGCCGAGCCGCAGCTGGTGGCCGACGGCGTGAAGGCGATGCGCGACGCGGTCTCGCTGCCGGTGACGGTGAAACACCGCATCGGCATCAACCGGACCGAGAGCTATGAGTTCGTGCGCGACTTCGTCGGCACGGTAGCGCAGGCCGGCTGCGACGTGTTCATCGTGCACGCACGCAATGCGTGGCTCAAGGGCATCAGCCCGAAAGAAAACCGAGAGCTGCCACCACTGCGCTATGAGACCGTGCACCGGCTCAAGCGCGACTTTCCCGCGCTGACCATCGTGCTCAACGGCGGCGTGAAGACGAACGCGCAGGTCGAGGAGCAACTCGCGCATGTGGACGGCGTGATGCTCGGCCGCGAGGCCTACCACAACCCCTGGCTGATGGCCGACTGGGACCAGCGCTTTTTCGGGTTGGGCAACCCGGCGGCTGATCGCGACGAGGTCGAAGACGCGATGCTCGGCTACATGCTGCAGGGTGCCGAGGCGGGCGAGCCGTGGACGCATGTTGCGCGACACGTGCTGGGTTTGCGCAATGGGCTGGCGGGTGCGCGGCGCTGGCGCCAGGTGTGGTCCGACCACCTGTTGAAGTCCGAGAGCGCGGCGACCGTGGCCGCGCTGGCCCGGCGAGCCCGCTTGCAGGCGTTGGAAGAAACCGCCGCCGCCCGGTGAAGAGGGCGGCGCCGTTCGTCAGCGCAGGTAGCGGCCGCCGGCGCGCACGTGCACCAGCTCCACGAAACGCGAGCCGGTGGGGCTGGCCCCGGTGAAGTCGAGGTCCATGCCGGCCACGCGTGTCTTCATCGAGCGCATCACGCCGTGCAGCGACTCGCGCGTCATGTCGCGGCCGGCGCGGCGCAGTGCTTCGATCGCCACCATCGCATTGATCCAGCCTTCGAAGGCGTTGTAGCTCACCTCGACCTTGGCGGCGCTGCAGAGCGCGCGGAACTCCCGTGCCGGAGCGTCGGAATCGGCCCAGGCATAGGGCACGACCTGCGCCACCGACAGCCCGCCGCGCACCTGGTCTCCGAGGGCCTTGACCACCATGTCGCCGGCAACGGTCGACATGCCGTAGAAGGCCGGGTTGGAGCCGCTGTCCCACAGCGTCTTCATCAGCGTGGCGATCGGGCTGCCGCTGAGGAACATGATGACCGCCTGCGGCTGCCCGGCAGCGATGGTCCTGGCGGCCTCGGCGGCGTTGCTGCCGTCGTTCTTCACGCCCGCAGAGGCTGCCACCTCCAGGCTGGGGGACTTGGCTTTGAGCAGCGCGCGCACACGTGCCAGAACCTCGTCGCCGCCCGGGTTGGCCAGATGAGCCACCGCGATGCGGGTGTTGCCGATCACGCCGAGCAACTCGATCAGCTTTTCGGCTTCGCGCCCGTAGCTGGCCCGCACGAAGTAGGCCGCATCCTTGGCCTTTTCGCGCACGCCGTCGCCGACCGCGTAGTTGCCGATCAGCGGTGCATTGCTCTCGCGCAGGATCGGCGTGGCCGCTGCGATCGTGCCGCTGCCCACGCCGCCGAAGAAGGCGAACACCTTGTTTTCGGTGAGCAGCGTCTTGTAGTTGGCCACCGCCTTGTCGGGCTTGAGTTCGTCGTCGAGCGACTCGATCCGGATCCTCCGCCCTGCCAGCCCGCCGCGCCGGTTGATCTCGTCGAAGGCGAGCCGGGCGCCCGCATTGAAGCTGTTCACCGAGGCGCCCAAAGGGCCGCTGAGCACCGCACTCTGCCCGAGCACGATCTCGCGGTCGGAAACGCCCGAGGTGGCGGCGAAGGCCCGAGTCAGGAATGCGGGCGCAGCAGCTGCGGCGGCACCGGCGAGCACGGATCGGCGGTTGTACATGGTTACGTTCCTGAACAAAATCGATGTGCTGGCGATTCTGTCGCCGCGCTGCGTTCAGTGCCCTACGAAGGCAAGCCTTGCAGCGGACAGAAGCGAACTACGACACACCCATCACCTCAGTACAAACCCGCAATCAGCCTGCGCGGCTGCTCGCCGGCTGCGTGCGCGGCCGGTGCGGCCAGGTGGCCAGCATGACGCCGGCCAGTGCCAGCGCAAACGCCGCTGCCTGCGCTGCGCTGAAATGCTCACCGAGGACCAGCACGCCCGTGGCCGCGGCGCTCACTGGCAGCAGCACGGTGAAGATGCCGGCCGACGAAGCAGGCACGTGTTTCAGGCCGGTCATCCAGAGCCACACTGTGACCATGCTCGCCGCGATCGAATAGAACAGCAGCAGCCACCATGAGCCGGCAGTCACCCTGGTGAAGTCGAAGTGCAGGGCCTGCCACAGGCCCAGCGGTGTGACGAGCACCAGGCCCCAGAGGTTGATCAGCGCGCTGATGCGCTTCGGGCTCACGTTGCCGGTAAGCTTCTTCCCCATCACCACATAGCTCGCTTCGCACAGCACCGCACCGACCAGCAACAGGTTGCCGAGCAGCGAACCGCTGCCCTTGGCGTCGCTGTTCTTCGTGAACGACACGAGCGCGATGCCGCCGACCGCGCAGGCGATGCCGAGCATCACGCGCCTCGAGATGCGCTCGTTCAGGAACACACGCGACATCACCGCGACCGCCGCCGGAATGCCCGCCATGATCACGCCGGCCGCGAGCGCCGAGCTCATCGACACGCCGAACAGCATGCAGATCGAGAACAGGAAGTTGCCGAAGAAGGACTCGAAAAACAGCAGCCAGCGGTCGTGCCGGCTCAGTGATGGCTCGGTCGCGTCGCGTTTGACCCAGTGTGCCATCGCCACCGCCGCGATGCCGAAGCGCAGCCACGCCAGCAGGAAGATCGGGAACACCAGCACCAGCACTTTCGACAACCCGACGTAGCTGCCCACCAGCGCCATGCTGGCGCCCAGGCTGAGGTAGGCGAGCCAGGGGATGACCGGCGCGGTCATCGGATGGCGATGCAGCGCGCGAGGCCTCGTGCGGCCTCAGAAGACATCGGCATACCGCTCCAGCTCCCAGGCGCTCACATGCCGCGCGTAGGCCGACCATTCGGCGCGTTTGAGGCGAATGAATTCGGCACAGAGCGCGGCGCCGAGCGCGCCTTGCACGGCGGCATCGGACTCGAGCGCGGCGATGGCTTCACCCAGGCTCTGCGGCAGCACGCCGATGCCACG
>JANYFX010000722.1 GCA_025359585.1 Rhizobacter sp.
CTGGGCGCCGACAGAGCTAGCAATTGCGCGTATTGCGGCCCGATTTTCAAGTCCGACCCGAGCACCATTCTCCTGTTTTGCTTGCGCCACGTGCCCCCCGAACGCCATGCCGCAAGCCCTGCGACAATCTCGCCAGGAGCAGTCATGAGCGAAACAAAGCCTATTTATCCCACGCTGGAAGACGTGATCGGCAATACGCCGATGGTGCGCCTGGTGCGCATTCCCGGGCTCGAGAACGAGCAGCGCGGCAATGTCATCCTCGGCAAACTCGAAGGCAACAACCCGGCCGGTTCGGTGAAAGACCGGCCGGCGATCAGCATGATCCGGCGGGCCGAGGAACGTGGCGACATCAAGCCGGGCGATACGTTGATCGAGGCCACATCGGGCAACACCGGCATTGCGTTGGCGATGGCGGCGGCGATCCGTGGTTACCGCATGCTGTTGATCATGCCGGAGGACCTTTCCATCGAGCGTGCGCAGACCATGAAGGCTTTCGGCGCCGAGCTGATCCTCACGCCGCGCTCGGGTGGCATGGAATACGCCCGCGACCTGGCCGAGCAGATGCAGCGCGACGGCAAGGGCAAGGTGCTCGACCAGTTCGCCAATGCCGACAACCCGCGTGTGCACTACGAGACCACCGGCCCCGAGATCTGGCGCGACACGGCCGGGCAGGTCACGCACTTCGTCAGCGCGATGGGCACGACCGGCACCATCACCGGCACCTCGCGCTACCTGAAGGAGCAGAGCAAGGCGGTGCGTGTGATCGGCGCGCAGCCGAGCGAAGGCTCGCGCATTCCGGGCATCCGCAAATGGCCCGAGGCCTACATGCCGAAGATCTACGACCCCACGTGGATCGACGAGATGGTCTATGTGAGCCAGGCCGACGCAGAAGACATGGCACGGCGCATGGCGCGCGAAGAAGGCCTGTTCGCCGGCATCTCGGCGGCCGGCGCGTGCTGGGTCGCGCTGCAGATCGCGAAGCAGGTCGAGAACGCGACCATCGTGTTCATCGTCTGCGACCGCGGCGATCGTTATCTTTCCACCGGTGTGTTTCCCGCCTGAAGGCTGCCATGGCTCATCAGTTCACCTATTGCCCCAACTGCGCGACGCCGCTGCAACTGCTGTCGCAAGAGGAAGACGGCGGCCCGAAGGCCCGCATGCGCTGTCCGGCCTGCGACTGGACGCACTGGAACAACCCGACGCCGGTGCTCGCCGCCGTGATCGAGATGGCCGACCGCGACGGCCAAGTGCTGCTCGCGCGCAATGCGGCGTGGCCGGGCAAGATGTTCGCGCTGATCACCGGCTTCATGGAAGCGGGCGAAACGCCGGAAGGCGGCATCGCGCGCGAGGTGCTCGAAGAAACCAACTTGCGCGCCGATTCGCTGAAGCTGATCGGCGTGTACGACTTCCAGCGCATGAACCAGATCATCATCGCGTACCACGTGGTGGCTCGGGGCGATGTCGTGCTCTCGCCGGAACTGGCCGAGTACCGTTTCTACCGGCCCGAAGACATCAAGTGCTGGCGCGCCGGCACCGGCTACGCGGTGGCCGACTGGCTCACGTCGCGTGGCATCACGCCGCAGTGGGCCGAGCTGCTGCCGCGCACCTAAAATCCGCGCAACACCCAAGGATCAGCGATGCACGCCCAGAAAGAACTCGACACGCGCGGGCTGAACTGCCCGCTGCCCATTCTGAAAGCCAAGAAGGCACTGACCGACATGCACAGCGGCGAGATTCTCAAGGTCGTTTCCACCGACCCGGGCTCGACGCGCGACTTCCAGGCCTTTGCACGCCAGACCGGCAACGAGCTGATTTCGCAGACGAGCGAGAACGACGAGTTCGTGCACTACATCCGCCGGCGCTGAGCCGCTCAGATGTCGAGCGACTTGAGGTAGGCGCGAAAGCCCGGCCCGAGTTGCGGGTGCTCGAGTGCCAAGGCCACGTTGGCCTCCAGAAAACCTTCCTTGCTGCCACAGTCGAAGCGTTTTCCTTCGTAGCGGTAAGCGAACACTTTCTCGCGGCGCAGCAAGGCAGCAATGCCGTCGGTCAGCTGAATCTCGCCGCCCACACCACGCTGCTGCGTGGCGATCTCGTGAAACACACCCGGGGTCAGGATGTAGCGGCCCGCCACACCCAGGCGCGACGGCGCATCTTCGGGGGCAGGCTTCTCGACGATGCCGGTCACGTCGAGCAGGCGCTCGTTGATCGGGGTGCCGGCCACGATGCCATAACGCCGAGTCTGCTCGGCAGGCACTTCCTGCACCGCCAGAATCGACACGCGCCACTCCTCGAACTGTTCGACCATCTGCTGCATCACCGGCGGTTCGCCGACCATCAGGTCGTCGGCCAGCAGCACGGCGAAGGGGTTGTCGCCCACCAGGCGCTGCCCGCACAGCACCGCGTGGCCGAGGCCCAGCGCCTGAGCCTGGCGCACGTAGATGCATTCCATGTCGTCAGGCTTGACGCTGCGCACCACCTTGAGCAGTTCTTCCTTGCCCGCTTGTTCGAGCGCCACCTCCAACTCGAAGGTCATGTCGAAATGGTCTTCGATGGGGCGCTTGTGACGGCCCGTCACAAAGATCATCTGCCGCACCCCTGCCGCGTAGGCCTCTTCCACCGCATACTGGATCAGCGGCTTGTCCACCACGGGCAGCATCTCTTTCGGCTGCGCCTTGGTGGCCGGAAGAAAACGTGTGCCGAGTCCGGCCACAGGAAAAATCGCGCGAGTGACTAACATCTACTTACAATCCGGTCGAGTCATGCTTGAATTCTGGCACGGCACTACAACCGATCTCGTAAGACAACGCCTCCTGCCCGCATGGACCTGCTGATCGTCGACACGCTCGAAGCCGAAGTGATGGACTGGCTGCATGCGCGCCACGAGTTGCTCGTCGCCCCCGAACTCGCGCTCGACCCGCGTGCTTTCCGCGAAGCGCTGCACGACGTGCGCGCCACTATCGTGCCGCCTTCCGTCACGCTCGACTCGCAGGCGCTGTTCAACGCCCCCTTGTTGCGCGCCGTGGGGCGCGTGAACGCCGGTGCCGAGAACATCGACCTCGACCTGTGCGCGCGCGCCGGCATCGAGGTGGTGCGCAGCTTCACCGCCACTGCGCGGGCCGAGGCCGAGTTCATGATCGGCGCGGTGCTCTCGCTGCTGCGCCGCGTGCCGGTCGAAGGCATGGACAGCGGCTGGGTCGGCCGCGAGATCGGTGCCGCCACGGTTGGCCTGATCGGCATGGCGCCGGCCGCGCGCACCACCGCGCAGATGCTCGCCGGCTTCGGTTCGCGCGTGGTCGGCTACGACCCTTCGGTGCACGCCAACGACGCCGTCTGGGGCCGCTGGAAGATCCAGCCGCTGGGCTTGCGCGAGCTGCTCGCGCAGTCCGACGCGGTGTGCGTGCAGCTCAACTACTTCAGCCGTTACCGCGGCCTGCTCGGCGAGCGCCTGCTGCACTCGTGCAAGCCGGGCCAGGTGATGGTGAGCATCGCGCATTCCGAGCTGTTCGAAGAGGCGGCCCTCGCGATGGCGCTGAGCAGCGGCCGCATCGCCGCCGCCTGGCTCGACAGCATGGAGCCCGGCGCGCTCGAAGCGCACCGGCCCTTGTCGGGCGCACCGAACCTGCATGTCACGCCGCGCCTGGCCAGCACCACGCGCGAGTCGCGCCTGCGCAGCGCCTGGGCCGTCGTCAAGCGCATCGACGAACTGCTGACCGGCGACCCGCCTTCCGCGCGCGGCTTCAGGCCGACGTCGCCAGGCGTTCCGCTTGATCTTGCAGGCGAGCCACAGTTGCGCTGAACTCTGCCACGCGCAGCTTCATCTGCTCCACCACGGCCGCCGGTGCGCGGGCCACGAAACTCTCGTTGTCGAGCTGGGTCCGAGCCTTGGTGATCTCACCTTGCAAGCGCCCGATTTCCTTGGCCAGACGTGCGGTTTCTGCCGCCACGTCGACCTCGACATGCAACGCCAGGCGCGACTCGCCTTGCACCACCACGGCCGCGCTGCGCGTGGCTTGCGCGAACGAAGCGTCG
>JANYFX010000270.1 GCA_025359585.1 Rhizobacter sp.
ACAACACCGCCGCCAGGGCCAGCGCCGCAGCGCCGACCGTCAGCGCGGGCAGCATCGTCTTGAGAACGCTGGAACGATCCTTGGAAATTTCTTGCTTCATCGTCGTATCAATCGTGGGAATTGTTCGCGGACAGACGTCCGCAGCATCCCGGCCTCAGCGCGGGACGATCTGTGAGCCGAGTTCACGCATCAGCGCGCCGCGCTCGTAGTGCATGCGGCGCAGCACGTCGAACGAAAGCGCGAGCTTGTCGGCGAGATCGACAGGGCTGCGTGCAATGGCACCGAGTTGGAATCCGAAGCGTTTCCAGGTGCCGACACCCGACATCGCCTTCGCGCTCGGTGCGTAGTACGCCGCCTGGTGCTCGGCATCGTCGCGCGCCCAACTCGACGACGTCGCGTGAAAGCGGCGGAAGAAGCGCACGTCGGGCAGCAGCGAAAACTTGCCGAGCAAGGCCATCTCGCCGAGAAAGTCGACATCCGAAGCCAGGTGCCCGCCGATCAGTGCGGTCTTGAGCATGGCCTCGCGCCGCAACAGGCCGAGGTGCGCATTGCAAAGGCCGATGTTGTTGTGCAGGTCACGCATGCGTTGGCGCGGCGACTCGGCAGAGAGCTCGAGGTTGTCTTCGTAGTCCTTGATCGTGTTGCCCGACGCGTCGATGAGCCGTGTTTTCGGATAGCAGAGCACCACATCGGGCCGCGCGTCGAGAACGGCCACAGCCTCGCGCAAGAATTCCGGATGCCAGTAGTCGTCTGCGGTCGACCACTTGTGGTACTTGCCAGAGCACAACGAAAACACGTGGCGAAAGTTGCCCGGCCCGCCGATGTTCTCGGCCCGCCGCACATAGCGCACCCGCGGATCGGCCGATTCGTAGCCGCGGCAGACCGCTTCGGTGTCATCGGTCGACGCGTTGTCGGAGATGACGAGCTCGAAGTCGCCGTAGGTCTGGCCGAGAAAGGACTCGATGCACTGCGCGATGTAACGCCCGCAGTTGTACGCCGGGATGGCGATGCTCACCGGCGGCATACGGGTGCTACCGCCTGTTTGCGACTCAGCCCGGGGCACTCTCTGAACTCCAGACCTTCCACGGACACTTGCCCTGCGCTTCCATGCGGTCCAGGGTGATCTTGTCTTTGAAGGTGTCCATCGCCGCCCAGAAACCCTGGTACTGGTGCGCGCGCAGCTTCTGCTGTGCGAGCAGGCGTTGGAACGGTTGCTCGACGAGTTCCTCACCGTCCTGCATGGCATCGAAGATCGAATTCCGCAGGCAGAAGAATCCCGCGTTGACCCACAGGTCGGCCTTGCTCATCGACTCGATGCCCTGCACCAGGCCATTGCTGTCGACCGAAACCGCATGAAAGCTCTGCGCAGGCCGCACCGCCATGAAGCTCGCAACCGCATCGCTGCGCTCGAACTCTCCCACGGCCTTGTCGAGATCCAGATCCGAAAGGCCATCGGAGTAGTTGGCCAGGAACATCGGCTCGTCTTTGAGCAGATGTTTCACCCGCATCAGGCGCTGGCCCAGGTTGGCATGCATGCCGGTGTCGACGAAGGTGATGCGCCAATCTTCGACGTCGCTCTTCAACAATTCGACTTTCTGCCCGGGCATGGAGAGTACGAAGTCATTGGACATGCAATCGCGGTAGTTCAGGAAGTACTCGCGGATCATCTCGCCGCGGTATCCCAGGCACAAGATGAAGTCCTTGTGCCCGAAGTGCGCGTAGTAGCGCATCAGGTGCCAGATGATCGGTCGGTAACCCACCGCCACGAGCGGCTTCGGAATCGTGTCCGAGTGCTCGCGCAGCCGCGTGCCCAGACCGCCACAGAAGAGAACTACTTTCATGCGTGCCGCTCCTTGATGGCCACTAGCGGCCGATGCCGTCGTACCGCGCGAACGCCTCGGGCGCCAGCACGCGCCGACCGTCGATGACCCACGGCGCCTCTGCGCGCCCATTCAGCAGCGCCGGCAATTGCTGAAACTCTTCCCAGCGCGTGATCAGCATGACGGCCTGCGCGCCGTCCACGGCGGCGGCCAAAGACCCCGCGAACGTCACCGTGTCAGGGAGCAGCGGCCGCGCCGCATCGGTGGCGATCGGGTCGTAGGCGGTGACGACTGCGCCCTGCTCCGCGAGCATCCTGACGATGGGAATCGCCGGCGACTCGCGCATGTCGTCGGTGTCCTCCTTGAAGGCCAGGCCCAGCACCGTGACTCGCACACCTTGCAAGGAGGGAAACTGCGCCTGAAGCTTCGCGAGCATGCGCGCCGGCTGTTTGAGGTTGGTCTCGATCACCGCGTCGATCAACGGCATCGGCGCGCCGTGCGCCGCGCCGTGAGCCGACAAGGCTTTGGTGTCTTTCGGCAAACAGCTTCCGCCATAGCCACAACCGGCCCAGAGAAACGAGCTGATCGGCGCTTTCACGCGTTCGCCGTTCGGCATCATGGTCGTGAAGTAGCGCGCCATGTGCACGCCCTGCATGACGTCGGCCACGTCGACACCACCCAGCGCGCTGCACAGGTTGCCGATCTCGTTGGAGAACGAGATCATCGTCGCGAGCACCGAGTTGGAGGTGTACTTGATCATCTCCGCAGTCTTGTTGTTGGTCGCCAGCGTCGGGGTCTCTGCGAAGCTCGCGTAGACCTTGCGCTGCGTGTCGATCGTGCGGGCATCGATGCCTCCGAGCACGATGCGGTCGGGCCGCATGAAGTCGTCCACCGCGACGCCTTCGGTCAGAAACTCGGGGTTCATGCCGACGCCGAAATCAGCTCCGGCGCGCTTGCCGGAGGCTTTCTCGAGCTCGGTCAAGACGACCTCGTCGGTCGTGCCCGGCACGACCGTGCTCTTGACGACGACGACGTGGTAGCCCGCCTTGTCGCGCAAGGCCACGCCGATCTGGCGTGCCGCCTCGCGAATGAAGCTCAGGTCGATGCGGGTGCCGTCGAACGGCGTGCCGACGGCGATGAAGGTGATGTCGGACCCCAGCACCGCAGCGCGCAGGTCGGTGCTCGCATGCAGGCGCGTCCCGACATGCTTCTTGAGCAGCGCTTCGAGCCCGTTTTCGTGAATGGGAGGTTCACCGCGGTTGATGCGCTCGACCTTGGACGCGTCGACGTCGACGCAAACACAGTCGTGCCCGATCTCGGCGAAACATGCGCCCGAGACCAACCCGACGTAACCCGTACCGATGACAGAGATGCGCATCACGCTTCCTCCGCCTCCTGGTTGTGGTGGTACCAAATCAACGAGCGGCGCAGCCCCTCGTCGACGTGGATGCTCGGGTTGTAGCCCAGGTGGGCACGGCTCTTGTCGATGTTCGGGCAGCGCCGGTTCGGGTTGTCGACCAGGTAGTCGGCTTCGGGGTTGGGCTTGCGCACGAGCTTGCCGGTGTAGCCGAACAACTCACCCGCGGTGGTGATGATCTTCTGGGCCAGCTCGGCCATCGAGATCTCGGGGGTTTCGGTGCCCACGTTGTAGGGCTCACCGGGGTGCCCCTTGACCAGGACCTTGTAGTAGCCGGTGATCGAATCGGCCGAGTAGCAGAAAGTGCGGGTCGGCTTGCCATCGGAGTACATCACGAGGTCGCGGCCGGCGAAGACCTCACGCGCGAAGTCGGAGATCACGCGCTTGTCGGTGATCTTCAGACCCGGGCCGTAGTTGTTGAACGGCCGTGCGATCTTGGTCGGAATGCCGTGCTGCTGCGCGAACACCACGCACAGCGTCTCGCCGAAACGCTTGGATTCGTCGTAGCAGGCGCGCGGGCCGGTGCAAGACACGAGGCCGCGGTAGTGCTCCGGCGTCGGAATGAAGTCGGGCGACGGATCGCCGTAGATCTCGCTCGACGAATAGAACAGGAAGCCCTCGACGGCCTTGCCTTTCTCGCTCTGCGCCACGCTGTACTCGAGCAGGTTGCGCAAGCCGTTGATGTTGGCGTCTATCGTCTTGAGCGGGTACTTGCGGTAGAACGGCGGCGAGGCGATGCCGGCGGCGTGAATGATCCATTGAAAGTCGGGCATCGGCTGCGGCAGCGGCTCGATCAGGTCCTGGCGCGCGACCGTCAGGTGCGGTGTTCCCTGCAGGCCGGTGAGCCAGGCGGGTTCGCCACGAATGAAGCTGTCCCACACCGTGACACCGATCGGCTGCTCGCGGCCGGCGTACTTGTTGAAGTGCAGCACGGCATGCACGAGGTAGTAGCCGAGGAACCCGGCGCCGCCGGTGATCAGCAGGTTCTTGCCGGCCATGCGGCCAAACTCTTCCTGCAGGTTGTCGCAGATGTAGTCGAGGTCCTGATGCAGCAGCGATTCAAGACTGGGGATGTTTGTTTTGCTCATGTGGGGTGGAGGTAAAAAAAGCGGGGGTCATGGGCAGACGCGCAGCTTGCGGCAATAGAACGCTTCTGCGTAGCCTTCGGGTGCGTTGCATTCGATGCCGCGCAAACGGGCGATGGCCTCGAAGGTATCGCGGGTGAACCACTGGCGCTGCAGTTGGCTCGGAAAGCATTCGAGCAGGATGTCGCACTTGCGCTTCATCTCCGCACGTGTCAGCGCAAAAAAAACACCCGGTGTGCCGAGGTCGCCGTCGAACTTCGGGATCTCGTATTCGAGGATCGTGTGATCCCGAAAGGTGTTCCAGGTCAGCTCGTTGGTCACACGATGATCCTGGTGCAGGTCGTGACGGCAATGGGTCAGGATCAGGTCGGGTTCGAACGCCTTCAGGGTTTCGAAGTAGTCTTTCAGCGCCGGCCCGCAGTGAGGGAAGTAGCTGCCCTTGAACTCCTCGATGCGGACGACCGTGGTCGTCGCGCCTTCCAGCAAAAGCGCTGCTGCTGCCCGGGTCTCGCGAGCACGCTCCGCGTCTGAACTGAGCGTGACCCAGACGAACTTCGCGCCAGGATAACGCGACACGAGCCGCTGCACGGCACCGCCGCAGCCGATTTCGATGTCGTCGCAGTGTGCACCGACGAGCAGGATGGTCGGTGGGCGCTGGGCGGTGTCGAGGCGAAACTGAAGCATGAGGCGTCAGCGCTTCGGAACCGGGGGCGTTCTGTTGACGCCCAAAAAAGTCGGCGTGCTCATCGGGCGGTGACCCGCACAACGGCGCTGCCTTGCCTCGAACGCGCTGCGCCAGTCTGCCGAGAAATGAAAGAACCCGAGTTGCCCATGTGTGTGCTGTCCCTGCTTGAATGAGGCGATCGACAGAAGTCGACTCTGCCGGAGCACTTGAAGCAACGCGAATCAGGGCTCGCTGTGTTGCCGGTGCGACCGTGCTCTCTCGCGGCGCCCTCGCCTGCGCCAGCTCTTGCAACTTGCACCCGAACGATCGACCTACCGCGCGGTGTGCATGCCTTGAGCGTGACCGGGATGATGTCATGAAAGAATCGCGCCGGACATGCAATGCACCCCCCAATTAGCAGGGGGCAGTGATCAAATTCCCGTTTGCGAGGGCGGCGGGGAATCGACGAATCCATTGGCCTACGAGCCCGCGCACAAGGCGGCCGGGGCCGATGGTGGATCACTCTCTCGTGTCCGGCATGGCATTGACGGCAGCACCGCGCCGGTCGGCCAGCAGCACATCCTCGGCTTGGTTCCATGCGCGGTCTTCGCGACGATGTCGCACCCGTTCGTGTTGTTCCTCGATGAACCGAAAGTCATTCCGATCGACATCCGCGTGCGCGACCGGCCCGACGCACTCTGGCCGGTGCTGGCCGGCGCGGCAGCGCACGGAGCAGCGAACGCTGCGGTGTCGATTGCTGCCGCTCTCGCCACCCGGTCGAGGGATTCCCAAATGAAAGCCAGCCCATAGAATCGATGGCTCCAGGCCGGCTGCCGATGCGAGAGCAGCGACAGCCCCAACACGAACTTTGTGAGTGCCCTCCGTGAACGTTGAACAGGAAGTAACGAAGATCCTCCATTCGGTCCTCAGCATCGACTCCGGGGGCTCTGCGTGGACCGGCGAGACCGAGTTGCTGGGCAACGTGCCGGAGCTCGACTCGATGGCCGTGGTGTCCATCCTCACCGCGCTCGAAGAACGATTCGGGTTCGTGGTCGACGATGACGAAGTCGACGGCCGTACCTTCGGTACGGTCGGCAGCCTGACCCGCTTCGTCCAGTCCAAGCTGGACCAATGAATTTTTCGGGGCCCGTGGCTCAAGAGGCCGCGTTCGTTCCGGGAACGACAGGCTCGCGCTTTCGGCTCGTCAGCCGCCCTTCTGGTGGCAAACCGGTCGGCACGGTGATCGCGGCGCATGCTTTCGCTGAAGAGATGAACAAGAGCCGGCGCATGTGCGCCCGCATGGCACGCCTGCTCGCCGAGAACGGCTGGTCCGTCGTTCAGAAAGATCTGCTCGGCTGCGGTGACAGTTCGGGCGACTTCGCCGATGCATCGTGGGCGGCTTGGGTGGCCGATATCGACGAAGAACTGGCAGGCGCCGACGCCACCCGACCGGTCTGGCTGTGGGGCCTGCGGGCGGGCGCCCTGCTCGCTTCGGCCGCGTTGCACGATCGTCCGAACGTCAACCTGTTGTTATGGCAGCCCGTCAGTTCAGGCGCACAACACCTGCAGCAGTTTCTTCGATTGCACGCCGGCGCGCGCATCGTGGGCTCGGGCAAATCGGGCGGCGAAACGTCCCCGGCGCAGAGGCTGCGCTCGGGCGTGCTGGTCGAAGTCGGCGGGTACGAGTTGAGCCCCACGCTCGCCGGCGGGATGGAACAGGCGAACCTCGAGCTGCCGCCCGACTTCGCCGGCCGTGTCGTCTGGTTCGAGCTCTCGAACGATGAAACGCCGCAGTTGTCGCCGGCCGCGACGCGGGTCATCGAGCGCCTGCAAGCACGCCATGTGATGGTCGAGGCAGAAGCACTCACCGGTCCGGCGTTCTGGCAGACGCAGGAAATCGAAGAATGCGAGTCACTCCTGCAACGAACGCTGGTGGCGCTCACGCGCACGCCATCGGCATCGCTCGACGCCACGTCGGCACCATGAACGACGCGGCACCGTACGAGCAGGCCCTCGGCTTTCGCTGTGCCGACACGCCACTCTGGGGCGTCTTGACGCGGCCGGGCCCAGGCGTGACCGAGACACCGACAACAGCCGTCGTGATCGCCGTCGGTGGGCCGCAGTACCGTGCCGGCAGCCACCGACAGTTCGTGTTGCTGGCGCGCAGGCTCGCGCAGCACGGCTTCTCGAGCCTGCGATTCGACTACCGGGGCATGGGCGACAGCAGTGGCGCCATGCGAAGCTTCGAAGGGGTCGGCCCCGACCTTCATGCCGCCGTGGACGCGTTGCGCCGCGCCTGCCCCGAAGCGGCGCAGATCGTGGTGTGGGGTCTGTGCGACGCAGCCTCGGCCGCGATGATGTTTGCGGTGTCACATGGCGCTGTGGCGGGCATCGTGGCCGTCAATCCCTGGGCTCGCAGCGAGGCCTCGCTGGCCGCCACACAAGTCAAACACTACTACGCCGCGCGCCTGATGCAAGCCGAGTTCTGGGCCAAGCTGATGCGCGGCGGGCTCGACTGGCGTGGCTCGATCGGCGCACTCGCATCGGCCCTGAAACGATCCAGGGGCCTGTCGCGACAGAGCAGTGCCGGTCGCCCCGACGAATCGTTTCAGACCCGAATGGCCAGGGGGCTGTCCGGCTTTCGGGGCGACGTGCTGCTGATCATGGCCGGCAACGATCTGACGGCCAAGGAGTTCCTGCAATACACCGAGGCGTCGCCAGCCTGGCGAGGCCTGCTCGGCGCAGCCCGGGTCCAGCGGGTCGACGTGCCCGGCGCAGACCACACATTTTCCTGCCGCGCCTGGCGCGGTCAGGTCGAAGAAGCAAGCATCGCGTGGCTGCAAAATCTGGCTGCGGCGGCGTCGCGCTGAAGACACTTCGTGCCGTCGCGCGGCACGCCACAATGAGCAAGGCGCAGCGATGCGCCCGAACGGAAAGAACGAGGGAAATGCATGAGAGGGCTCTGCGGTTGGTTCACTAACGGGCCGGTCTCTGACGCGGGCGAGTCGCTGCGACGCATGCTGGGCGCCTATCAAGGCCCCACGCCAGACGTCGACACGAAGCAGTTGCCCCAGGGCGGGCTCGCGGTCTTCGGCAGCGTGGCGCGGCCGGCGCTGATCGAGGTCGACGGCTTCATGCTCGCGATCGCGGGGCACCCGCGCCTTCGCGAAGGTGATCGCTCTGCGCTCGATCTTGCGACACTCGCACGCAGGCTTCGCGCGGACGGCAAGGAGACGCTGGCATCGCTCGGCGGTGACTTCGCCCTGGCCGCGTGGGACGAACAGCACCAGCGCGGCCTGTTGGCGGTCGACCGCCTCGGCGTGCACCAGTTGATGTACGGCAGCGCCGCCGGCGCCCTGGTGTTCGGGTCGACGCTGGACATGTTGTTCGGTCATCCCGGTGTGCAGCGACAGTTGTCGATGCAGGGCATCTTCGACTACCTGTACTACCACGTCTGCCCGGGCCCGGAAACGATCTACCAGGGGCTGCGACGCGTGCCCCCGGGGCAATGTGTCGAGTTCGGGCCGCGTGGCATGGCGGAGCCCGCCGCCTACTGGACGATGCAATTCACTCAGGACCGCAGTCGAAGCGTCGAAGACCTGAAGCAGGAATTCGTCGAACTGCTGCGCGCCTCGGTGCGCGAGGCCTCCGACGCCCCGGGCTGCGGGGCTTTCCTGTCCGGTGGCACCGACAGTTCGACGATCAGCGGCACGCTCGGCAGGCTGGGTGGCTCACCCGCGCGCACCTTCTCGATCGGCTTCGATGTGCCTGGCTTCGACGAGACCGAGTACGCGCGCATCGCCGCACGCCACTTCGGTACCGAGCACCACGAGTACTACGTGACGCCGAGCGACGTGGTCGACTCGCTCCCGAAGATCGCATCGTCGTACGACCAACCGTTCGGCAACGCCTCCGCGATACCGACCTATCAATGCGCCCGCTTCGCGAAAGAGAACGGCATTGCGCGGCTGCTCGCCGGCGATGGTGGCGACGAACTCTTCGGTGGCAACGAGCGTTATGCCAAGCAGCACTTGCTCGGCATGTACCAGAACGTGCCCTCGGCGCTGCGACGTTTCCTCATCGAGCCGCTGCTGTCGGCGCCGGGCATCGCCTCGGTGCCGGGGCTGCGCAAGCTGGGCAGCTACGTGGAACAGGCCCGCCCACCGATGCCGCTGCGCTATGAGTCGTACAACCTGCTGCAGCATTTCGGCGTGGCCCAGATGCTCGAACCCGACTTCCTGCGCGCCGTCGACGCCAAGCACCCGCTCGCCTTGCTGGCCGACGCCCACGCACCCTTCACCGATGCGAGCCTGATCAACCAGATGCTCGCGATCGACCTGCGATTCATCCTGGCCGACGGCGATCTGCCGAAGGTCACGCACATGTGCAACCTCGCCGGCATCGACGTCGCTTTCCCCTTGCTCGACGACCGCATCATCGACTTCTCGAGCCGGCTGCCGGACGAACTGAAATTGCGCGGTACACAGCTGCGCTGGTTCTTCAAGCACGCCTTGTCCGACTTTCTTCCGCCGGAGATCATCACCAAGAAAAAACACGGCTTCGGCTTGCCGGTGGGCCATTGGCTGATCGCGCACAAGCCCTTGTATGAACTGGCAGCCGACAGCATCGACTCGTTGCGGCCACGCGGCATCGTGCGGCCCGAGTTCGTCAAGCAGCTGCTCGAGGTCAAGCTGCGCGAACACCCCGGTTACTACGGCGTGATGGTCTGGGTGCTGATGATGCTCGGCCTCTGGCTGGACTCGCGCAAACTCTGAGCGCGACGGCCCGTCGGTTCAGGCCACCGTCTGCGCGGCGCGCCGAAAATTGCCCAGCAGCCGCGCGCCGTAACGCAGGCGGCTGCGGTCCCAGGGCGTGAAACGAGGCAGCTGAAAGCGATCTGTCTGCGCCGAGGCCGCGGCCCACGAAGTCGACACCGCCGCCTTGAAACCACAATCGCGCACCATCGCCACGTGCTCCGATGCGTAGTCCTGTCCTGGCACGCCGTTCGGGTACGCGAACAGGTCGATCGGCTCTCCGAGCAATTGTTCCAGTTCGTTTTTCCCCCGTGCCATTTCATCGCGCGCGGCGTCGGCGCCGATGCGTGTGAGGATCGGGTGCGTGACCGTGTGCGCGCCAATGTCCATGCCGAGCGCGCGAATGCGGCGCACCTGTTCCGGCTGCATCATCAATGGCGGCGAAGGCCTGCCGCCCGCCGCCGCGACGATCAGGTCGGTCGCCGTGTCGCGACGTGGCTGATCGAGGTGCTTGATGCCCTTGAGAAGCGTGCCGATCGCCGCACGCCGCTGCGCCACGGAGCCGAGCGCAAGTCGGCCCAGGCCGATGTTGTCGACGTCGAGCTCGGGAAACTGGCAGGCGCGTACCGCTTCGATGACGCGGTCGTTCCACATGCAGCCGCCGCCGAGATAGCCGGTCGAAACGAAGAACGTGGCGGTCATTCCGAGCCGCTGCAGTATCGGTGCGGCCAGCGCTTCGTTGTCGGCATACCCGTCGTCGAAGCTGATCGCCAAGGCGCGCGACGGGATGCTGCCGGCGTAGAGCATGTCGATCGCAGGCGCCAGCGGCAGCACGTTGAACCAGTCGCGCACCCAGCGCATCTGCGCCTCGAACCCGGCGGCGTCGGGTTCGTCGGGCGAGAGCGGGTCGGCGTGCGGCAGGACGCGGTGGAAGATCAGGATGCTGAGACGTCCGCGTGCGCCAGCTGGAGACAACAGGGAAAAGGGCAAGCGCAGCACGGTGTCAGAGGGGCGGTTGGAACGACGACAGGCACAACGCTGTGCTGACCGCGATCAAGGCTGCAGCCTCGTCATCGGATGCAACGCGGGGCCGCCGGGTTGCTGGCGCACCGGGCCGAGCGCCCCGCCCAGTTGCAGCGCGGAGACCAGCGCGGCGAACAACCAGAACTGCACCTCCGCCATCAGGTAGTCGGTGGCCGAACCGGCCACCACCACCACCACCAGCGCGCCGCAGATCGCGGCACTCAGTGTGATGAGTTCCGTGTCGACGCCTCGTTTGTTCATTGCGCGCACCCGCACGATCGACACCAGCAGCCAGCCGAGCAGGCAGAGGAACAGCAGCAGTCCGGCGACGCCCTGCTCGACCAGCGTCGTCATCAGGGTGTTGTGCGACGTGCGGGCGGCGTCGGGGTCGTCGATGCCGTTGTCGCGCGCCAGCCACTTGCGGTCGAGATAGCGCGCGCTGAGCGTGGCTGTTCCGCGGTAGCCGACACCCATGGGATAGTCGGCTGCCATCTGCAGTTGCGCTTTGTAGAGTTCGACGCGCGAGCGTGCGCTCATGTCGGCGTCCTCGCTGTCCTCGACCACGTCGCCGATGGTGAACATGCGATCGACGAAGGTCTTGTCGACGATGACTGAAAAGCCCATGACGCCGACCATCGCGAGGACCCAGAACATCTTGCGATGTTCGCGCGCCTTGCACACCAGCACCACCAGCCCACCCGCCACCAGGCCCAGGAACGAGCCGCGGCTGTTGGCGAGCACGAACCCGTTGAGGATCACGACCATCATCCCCAGACTGGCCCAGCGACGCCAGTCCTTGTGGGTCAGGAATATGCCCAGGCTGCAGATGATGCCGGTCGCCAGGTACATGCCCAGTGTGTTGGCATCGTCCAGGCCCGGGCCTCCGACGCCATCGAGCCGGTTGCCCTCGCGGCCGACGAACTGGCACATGATGCCGAGCAGAGCGCAACCGGCGGCATGGGCAAACATGAAATTGCGCAGCATCTCCTTGGTGTCGACGAGCCGGTAGACGAGCCAGAACGCCACCAGGAACTTGACAAACTTCGTGGCACCGTCGAGGTGGGTTTCGAGGTCGAGCGCCCACGCGCACTGAACCCACATCAGGATGCAGTAGAGCGTCAGGATCTTCGCCGGTGCATTGCCGAGCCAGAAGGGCTTGGCACTGAGGCGGCCACGATGCACCAGAACGGCCAACACCGCGACGACGGCCGAGATGAGCGCCCAGCGCAGGCTCGGAAGCATGTAGTTCCACCAGCGTGAAGGTGGGTGGACATAAAACGAGGCCAGGTAGAAATAGAAGCCGTAGATCGGGTGGCGCTTGAACGCGAACAGCGTGCAGACGGCGCACAAGATCAGGTAAGCGAGGGGGGCAATCATCGAAGTCCAGGCGACAGAAGCTGCAAGGGCTCAGGCGGTCAAAGCTTCGGCGCGCACGCCGCTTGCAGGCCTTGCGCTGCGCTCGATGATGCCATCGAGCCGCTTCATGGCGCTTGGCCAGGCGTGGTGCGACAGCACCCGAGCCCGGCCCGCCTGCCCGAGCCGCGCGCGCTCGACCGCATCACCGGCCACCCGCAGAACGGCTTCGCAGATCTCGTCGGCCGAGTCCGCGACCACGAGGTGTTCGCCAGGCACCGCATCGACACCGTCGCCGGCAATGCGGCTCGCGATCACAGGCACCTGCATCGCCATCGATTCGAGAATCTTGTTCTGCGTGCCGCGCGCGATCTTCAAGGGCGCGATCGTCAGCGCCGAGCGCTGCACAAAAGGCCGCACATCGGGCACCGAGCCGGTCACCGTGACGCCCTCGACGCGGCCGAGCGCGAGCACACGGGGCGTCGGTGCCGCCCCGACGATCTGCAATCGCAGCGCCGGGCGCGCCCGCCTCAGCAGCGGCCAGGCACCGGCGCAGAACTCGACCATGCACTGCTCGTTCGGGAAGTAGTCCATGCGCCCGACGAAGCTGATCAGGTTGGCGTCGAAGGGCTCGGACGACGGCTTGAAGAATTCCGCGTCGACACCGTTCGGAAACCAGTCGACGCGCTCGCGCACGCCGATCTCGGCGAGTGCGTCGACTTCGCCTTTAGTCGCCACCGTCACGTGGTCGAAGCGGCCCGCCATCCGGCGTTCGGCCGCGGCCATGCGCCAGGCTTCCCAGCGGTAGCCCAGCGACAACGGCCAGGGCTTGAACGCCACGTAGTCGGACCACTTGCGGGAATCAACATCGCAGAAGTCCATCAGCTTCGGCAAGTCGTTCACGTGTTCGACATAACGCCCGACGGCCGAACAGTTCGCGAAGATGAAGTCGAAGCTGCGGCGCGCCAGCTGGCGATCGATCTCGCGTTGCAAGGCAGCGCTGTGAAAGAACGCCTCGGAGGCGGAAACAGGGGTGGGTAGCGTGGCCGCGATCTTGGCCGCCTGCAACACGTTGTGGACCCGGAACGCACGGTGCTCGTGGCAGAAAGGGGCGATGCCGTCGGCTTCGCGCTCTTCGTCGGCGCTGCGTGCCAGCGACAACACCGTCACCTGGTGATCGCGCGCCAGGTGGCGGATCACGTTGAACGCCCGCACCTTGCTGCCGAAGGTCGGCGGGTACGGAAAGCGGTGTGCGAGGGAAAGAATTCTCACAGGGCTACGCGACCTGGGCCAGCCGCGGTTGCGGCGAGACGGCATCGACGCCCGGGCCGGCCGCATTCACCTTGCGAAGAAAGGCTTCGAACATCATCAGGCTCCACAGCGGCTGGCTGTAGTCGCGCCGCCCGGAGATGTGGTCGTCCACCAGACGCTGCAGGTAGCCGCGATCGAAAAACCCGGTGCCCTCGAGCTCGCCGTGGAGCACTGCCTGACGCACCCGGTCGCGCAGCGGCCCGCGGAACCAGCGTGCCAGCGGCACGGCGAAACCCATCTTCGGGCGGTACATGATGTTGTGCGGCAGGTGAGGCTCCATCGCCTTCTTCAGGATCCACTTGGTTTCGTTCTGGCGCACCTTCAGGTTGGTCGGCAGCGTGGCCAGCCATTCGACCAGGGGGTGGTCCATCAGCGGCTCGCGCACTTCAAGCGCGTGCGCCATGCTGGCGCGGTCGACCTTGGTGTTGATGTCTCCGACGAGGTAGGTCTGCAGGTCGATGTACTGGATCAGCGCCAGCGGGTCGTCGGTACCGGCCTTGCGCGCGTGGCGGTGAAACACCTCGCTCGCGTTGTAGCCGGCCAGGCGGCGCTTGAATTCCGGCGAGTACAGCGACTGGCGCATGTCGTTGCGGAACACCGAGATGCTGTGGAAATAAGCCTCGACCGAATCGCGCGCGAGCGACTGGAAGGTCGACTTCGCGCGCAGGAAGCGTGGCGCCCAGTCGAGCTTCGGGTAGAGACGCCCGAGCGCACCGAACAGCGGCTGGCGCACGCCCAGCGGCAGCACGGAGCGCAGCCGTTCTTCGTGCAGATGGAACAGGTAGCGGCGGTAACCGCCCATGTTTTCGTCGCCCGCGTCGCCCGACAGCGCCACCGTCACGTGGCGGCGCGCCAGTTGGCAGACACGGTAGGTCGGGATCGCCGAACTGTCGGCATAGGGCTCGTCATAGAGCGCCGCCAGCGTGTCGACGAGGTCGAAGTCATCGGTCTCCACGCGGTCCACGAAGTGGCGCGTCTTGTAGCGCTCGGCCACCTGCTGTGCAAAACGGGTCTCGTCGTAGGCCGGGTCGTCGAACGAGATCGAGCAGGTGTTGACCGGGCCGGCCGACTGCCCCGCCATCATCGCGACCACCGCGCTCGAATCGACACCACCCGAGAGGAACGCACCGAGCGGCACTTCGGCAATCATGCGCAGCCGCACGCTCTCGCGAATGCGCTCGACCAGTTCGGCCTGTGCGTCTTCGGCCGAGATCGTGTTGGTGCCGGTGAAGCGAACGTCCCAGTACTGGCGCGGCTCGGGCGCCGGCTGGCCACGCCGCAAACACAGCGTGTGGCCCGGTGCCAGCTTGAGCGCCGAGGTGTAGATCGTGCGCGGCTCGGGCACGTAGCCGAGTGCGAAGTACTCTTCCACCGCCTGCGGATCGAGCTCGCGCTTCAGGCCGCCGTGCACGAGCAGCGACTTCAGCTCGGAGCCGAAGAGCCACTGCCCATCGGGCAGCTGCGCGTAGTACAGCGGCTTCACGCCCAGGCGATCACGGGCGAGGAACAGGGTCTGTTGGCGTTCGTCCCAGATGGCGAAAGCGAACATGCCGCGCAACCGGTCTACGCAGGCCTCGCCCCACTGCTCCCAGGCATGCACGATCACCTCGGTGTCGCTGCGGGTACGAAACACGTGGCCGAGCGAAGTGAGTTCGGGAATCAGCTCGAGGTAGTTGTAGATCTCGCCGTTGAAGACGATGACGACCGAACGGTCTTCGTTGAAGAGCGGCTGTTGCCCGCTCTTCAGGTCGATGATGGAGAGCCGCTTGTGGCCGAGGGCGATGCCAGGTGCGAGGTACTTGCCGGTCTCGTCCGGGCCGCGATGGTGCTGCGACTCGTTCATGCGAACGACGACGCTCTCGTCGATGTGGCGCCTGCCACGCGAATCCCAGACCCCGACGATGCCGCACATGTTGAAATTCCTAGGTGAAGCGGTGCTGTAGCGCACCGCGGGCCGCGGCTTGTGCCAGCAGCCGTTCATAGAGGTCGCTGTAGGCAGCAACCATGCCATCGAGCGTGAAACGACGCTCGACTTCCAGGCGCGCCCGGCGGCCACGCTCGCGCGCCAGCGCCGGTGCGTGAAAGTCGTCCAGCAGCACCTGTGCCATCGTATCGGCGTTGCGCGGCGGAACGAACCGGCCGGTCACGCCCTCGGCCAACAATTCGACGTTTCCACCGACATTGGTGGCGACGACCGGCAAGGCGCTGGCCATCGCTTCGAGGATGGTGTTGGAGATGCCTTCGGCGATCGAGGGCAACGCGAAGGTGTCGAGGCCACGCATGATCTCGGGCACGTCTTTTCTGTCGCCTGCGAGCCAGGCCATCTCGTGCACGCCACCGTCCTTGAGGACCTGTTCGATTTCGGCGCGCAACGGGCCCTCGCCGGCTATGACCAGACGCATGCGCGCGCGCGCCGCAGGCGCGAGCTGGGTGGCCCGCACGAAGGCACGCGCCAGCATCACCTGGTCCTTGATCGGGCTCAGGCGACCGACCGTACCCACGAGCCAGAACACCGGCGACGTGAAAGGCGAGCCCGCGATCGGAAGGCGGTCGCCGTCACGGGGTTTGAATCGCTCGGCGTCGACGCCGTTGTAGAGCTGCGCCACGCGTTGTGGCGCGACACCGATGTGGTCGACCAGGTAGCGGTCGAGATGGCGCGAAAGCGCAATGTACTGGTGCACGAACGGCCGGTACAGGCGCCTGGCAAGACGGAACTTGCGGCTGCGCCCATCGGGATCGCTGATGTCCCAGCCATGCTCGCCATGAATGCGCACCGGCACGCCGGCCCAGGCCGCGGGCACAGCCATCTCGAGCGCGCCGAGGTTGCGGGTGTGCACGATGGCCGGCTGCAGGTCGTGCAGCAGCGCGCG
>JANYFX010000726.1 GCA_025359585.1 Rhizobacter sp.
AGGGCGCGGTCTGTGCCTACCTGGAAAGCTGGCACCTCGACCTCGAAGAGTTCCTCGAGCTGCGCAAGAACACCGGCGACGACCGCCGCCGCACGCACGACATGAACACCGCGAACTGGATCCCCGATCTGTTCATGAAGCGCGTGATGGACGGCACGAACTGGACCCTGTTCTCGCCCAGCACCTGCCCCGACCTGCACGACAAGTTCGGCCACGCCTTCGAGGCCGCCTACACGGCCTACGAAGACAAGTGCATGCGCGGCGAGATCAAGCTGTTCAAGAAGATGCCGGCACGCGATCTGTGGCGCAAGATGCTCTCGATGTTGTTCGAGACCGGCCACCCCTGGATCACCTTCAAGGACGCCTGCAACGTGCGCTCGCCGCAGCAGCATGTGGGCGTGGTGCACTCGAGCAACCTGTGCACCGAGATCACGCTCAACACGAGCGAGACCGAGATCGCGGTCTGCAACCTGGGTTCGGTGAACCTGGTGCACCACCTCAAACGCGAGAACGATGTCGTTCAGATCGACCACGACAAATTGAAGAAGACCATCTCGACCGCGATGCGCATGCTAGACAACGTGATCGACATCAACTACTACGCCGTCAAGAAAGCGCGCGACTCGAACCTGAAGCATCGGCCGGTGGGCCTGGGCATCATGGGCTTCCAGGATTCGCTGTACGAGTTGGGCTTGCCTTACGCGTCGGATGCGGCGGTGGCTTTTGCCGACCAGTCGATGGAAGCGGTCTGTTATCAGGCCTACTGGGCTTCGACCGAGTTGGCAGCAGAGCGTGGTCGCTACGCCAGCTACCGTGGCTCACTCTGGGACCGTGGCATCCTGCCGATCGACTCACTCGACCTGCTCGAAGAGCAGCGCGGTGGTTATGTGGAAGTCGATCGCAGCACCACGCTCGACTGGAACGCACTGCGCAGCCGCATCAGCGAGTTCGGCATGCGCAATTCCAACTGCGTGGCAATCGCACCGACCGCGACCATCTCCAACATCATCGGTGTGAGCGCGTCGATCGAACCGTCGTTCGGCAACCTGTCGGTCAAGTCGAACCTCTCGGGCGAGTTCACGATCGTCAACGAGTACCTGGTGCGCGACCTGAAGAAGCTCGGTCTGTGGGACGACGTGATGGTGATGGACCTCAAGCACTTCGATGGTTCGCTCCGTCGCATTGACCGCGTGCCCGAGGATCTGAAGGCGCTGTACGCCACGGCGTTCGAGATCGAAACCCAATGGCTCGTGGAAGCTGCTGCGCGGCGGCAGAAGTGGATCGACCAGGGGCAGTCGCTGAACATCTACATGGCTGGCGCGTCGGGCAAAAAACTGGATGAGACCTACAAGCTCGCGTGGTTGCGTGGCCTGAAGACGACTTACTACCTGCGCACCGTCGGCGCCACGCATGCAGAAAAGTCCACGGTCAAAGCGGGGCAGATGAACTCGGTCTCGAGTGGCGCAAGCCCGTCGACGATGGGATCGAAGAGTGCTGCAGCGGTCATCGATGCCACGTTGAGCATCGGTCACGTCGAACCCGCGACGGACATCAAGTTCTGTGCGATCGACACGCCCGATTGCGAAGCCTGCCAATGACCCGAGGCAACTCGTTGATGGTGGTGCGCGTCGTGAGTCGACGCGTACAAAACCACTGCGCAAGCGCTTCGAGCCCCGGCGCGTCGATGCAATATCGCAACAGGCAACGGGCTCGAATGTCAATAAGTGCTTGGGGTTCGTGCGCAACACTCTCATAATTAGAAAGCACTGGAAAATTCACCATGTTGGTTTGGGAAGAAGAAGTTAAGCCCTCGACAATTCATGCAGCGAGCCTGTCGCAGAACCATGCGACGCCGAAGCTCGCAGACGCCGTACCTTCGGCGTTTCCAGAAGCTGTGGCGATTGAAGTGCCTGCCGTTGCGCGGCGTGTCAGAGCCGCCGACAAGCGCATCATCAACGGGCAGACCGACGTCAATCAGTTGGTCCCGTTCAAGTACAAGTGGGCTTGGGAAAAGTACCTTGCGTCGTGCGCCAATCACTGGATGCCGCAAGAGGTCAACATGTCGCGAGACATCGCGACCTGGAAAGATCCGAATGGACTGACCGAAGACGAACGCCGCATCATCAAGCGCAACCTCGGTTTCTTCGTGACAGCCGATTCGCTGGCAGCGAACAACATCGTGCTCGGTACCTATCGGCACATCACGGCGCCCGAGTGCCGGCAGTTTCTGTTGCGCCAGGCTTTCGAAGAAGCGATCCACACGCACGCGTACCAATACATTGTCGAGTCGCTCGGCCTGGATGAAAGCGAAATCTTCAACGCCTACAACGAAGTCAAGTCGATCCGTGACAAGGACGAGTTCCTGCTGCCTTTCATCGGCGAAATCATGGACCCGAATTTTCACACCGGCACGCCGGAGAACGATCAGAAGCTGCTCAAGTCGCTGATCGTTTTTGCGTGCCTCATGGAAGGTTTGTTCTTCTATGTCGGCTTCACGCAGATTCTGGCGTTGGGCCGCCAGAACAAGATGACCGGAGCGGCAGAACAGTACCAATACATTCTGCGTGACGAGTCAATGCACTGCAATTTCGGCATCGACCTGATCAACCAGATCAAGCTTGAGAATCCGCAGCTCTGGACGTCGGAGTTCAAGGGCGAGATCAAGGCGCTGTTCCAGAAGGCGGTCGAGCTGGAGTACCGATACGCCGAAGACACCATGCCCCGAGGCGTGTTGGGCCTGAACGCGTCCATGTTCAAAGGATATTTGCGCTACATCGCCAACCGGCGGGCAACGCAGATTGGTTTGGAAGAGCTTTTCCCGAACGAAGAAAACCCGTTTCCGTGGATGAGCGAAATGATCGACCTGAAGAAGGAACGCAATTTCTTCGAAACCCGCGTCATCGAATATCAAAGCGGCGGCGCGCTTTCCTGGGATTGACATGTACCTCAAGCATGCAGGTCGTGTGCAAGAGATCAAGATCTGCAAACCGTGCTGGATCGACGCAGAAGCGGTCCACTCGTTTTGCCACCCAATTCCTCGTACCGAAGCGCCCCTCCTGGGCAGACTTGGGGCGATGAATAGCTGACCTGCACTGGCATCCAGCCGGTGAAGGGCAGTTTTTTTCAACTTGATCAAGGAGAAACGAAAATGGCAACTGCAAAGAAAGCGCCGGCAAAAAAAGCCGCTGCAAAGAAGTCCCCGGCCAAGAAGGCCGCTGTGAAGAAGGTCGCTGCGAAGAAGGCGCCAGCCAAGAAGGCCGCTGCGAAGAAGGCGCCAGCCAAGAAGGCCGCTGCCAAGAAGGCGCCGGCGAAGAAAGCCGCTGCGAAGAAAGCCGCGAAAAAGCCGGCCACCAAAAAAGCGGCGGCGGTTGTCGCAGCTCCCGTGATACCCGCAAAGACCTCGCTCAGCCCGCAGGCGGCGTGGCCATTC
>JANYFX010000325.1 GCA_025359585.1 Rhizobacter sp.
CGATCTGTTGATGGACCAGTCGATGAAGATGCTCAACGGCGGCGAGGCCAGCACGATCCTGCTGACCTTCCTGCTGCTGGTGATGCTGGCCGATGGCTTGAGCGCGGCGCTGCGCAGGTTGCTCGCATGAAGGTTTCGCCCGGCGAACTCAGCGCCACCGAGCGCGCCGCGGCGGCTGGGCCATGCGTCACGTGTGTGTGGGTGTCTCTGGCTTTGCTCGTTGCCGTCGTCGCGAGCTTCATCGGGTTGGGCATCGACTACAGCGGCTTGTTCTCCGTCGAGTCGCTGCGCTTGATGTGGCGTTTCGTCGCCGAGTTCTTCCCGCCCGACCTGTCGGCTGCATTCGTCGCGAAGACCGCCTGGGCCGCGTTGCAGACGCTCGCTGTCTCGGCGCTCGGCACGCTGCTCGCGGTGGTGCTCGGCGCAATGCTCGCCCTGCCCGCTGCGGGCCGATTCGGCGGTGCGGCCCGCCATGCCACGCGGCTGTTGCTCAACGTGTTGCGCGGTGTGCCCGAGCTGGTCTGGGCCGCGTTGATGGTCCTGGCCGCCGGCCTCGGCCCGTTCGCCGGCGCGCTGGCGCTCGCGCTGCACACCAGTGGCGTGCTCGGCCGCTTGTTTTCAGAAGCACTCGAGAACGCGCCGCGCGATGCCGAACACGCGCTCGTCGATGCCGGCAGTGGTGCGGCCGCAGCCTTCGCCTACGGCGCGCTGCCGATGGTGTTGCCGCAGTGGATGTCTTACGCGCTGTACCGCTGGGAGATGAACATCCGCATGGCCGCCGTGCTCGGCTTCGTCGGCGCCGGCGGGCTCGGCCAGATGCTGTACTACCACCTGTCGCTGTTCCAGCAGGCGCAATCGGCGACGGTGCTGATCGCGATGTTCGGGCTGGTCGTGGTGGTCGACGGCGCCAGCGCACGGCTGCGGCGCGGGCTCGCACCGGCCTACGCCTGAGGCCTTTCGATCAGGCCCCGAGCAGCTTCGGCAGGTTCCCCATCGCCCCGGCCGCGCTCTCCTTGAAGCGGGCCATGATGGCCTGCTTCTCGGCGTCTTCCGGGGCGATGCCCGTCATCAGCTTGCCGAAGCCGTCGAGCCGGCTCTCTCGCACCCACTGGCGCAGGTCCTTGTCCAGCCCCCACTGAACCTGGTTGCGCATGTTCGCGATCAGCGCGCGCGGGTAGTCGTCGAGCGTGTACGGGAAGGGCACCGTGCCGCACAGGCGGTTCTTCTTCTCAAGGCCGTCGTGGTGCGCTTCCACGTAGGCGATCAGCGCCGCGCTGAACGCGGGCTGCGGCAAGCGCACGAGCTGGAGCACGATCCTGTCGTCGCCCTGGAAGATCGGTTGCGACGGCCGCGGCTCCACCGCCGAGGCGGTGCAATCGATGAACAGCGTGTCGGGCGCCACCGGCACGTGGCCCTGGTCGAGCAGCATGTGATCGGGCGCGATGCGCTGCACGCGGCCCAGGCGAATCACCTGCTCGATGCGCCGCAGCACCTCGGCCTCGCCCGGCGTGACCGTGGCCAGGTGGAACATCGTGGGCGTGTGCTCGCGGTGGATGCGCATCACCGCACCGCAGGCTTCCAGGCGCAGGAACAGGTCGGCGGTGGACGTGGCCCGGGCACAGGCTTCCATCTGGTCGGCCTGACCGCCGATCACCTCCTTGAAGAACTCGGGCGCAGGCTGGGTGGTGACACGGTTCACCAGCCAGGAGTCGCGCGGCACGATCCACTGGATCGCATCCGGGCTGGCACCCGCCTGGATCAGCCAGAGGGCCGCGTCCATCGCCGTCTTGCCCGCGCCCAGCACCACGAAACGGCGCGGCAGGCCGTTCGAGCGCTGGTCGTCCCACAGCCGCGGCAGCGCGTTCGGCGGCACCAGCCGCACGCCGGGCACCACCTCGAAGCGTGGTGTGTGCGTGGACGGGATCGCCGGACTGAAGTGGGTCGCGTCGACCACCTTGCGGCGCACGCGAACGCGCGTGCGCTCGCCCGACAGGATGGACTCGAACTCGCCGCCGCCGAGGTGGTTGCACATCCGGTGGTAGGCCACGCGCCCGCTCGGCAGCAGCTTGTGGTTCATCACGCGCTCGAAGTAGCTGCTGACCTCGGGGCCTGACGCCAGTTCGTACAGGCCCTTGTTGAGGCCGATCGTGTCCTTGCGGCGGTGGCCGAGCTCCATCGAATTGACGCCGTAGAACGCCGAAGGCTGGTGCAGCGTCACGAAGGAATAGGCGTCGTTCCAGTGGCCACCGGGTTTGCCGCGGCGGTCGACGATCGTGACGTGCGCGTCGCTGTGGTCGATCAGCGTGTCGGTGAAGGCCAGGCCCGCGGTGCCGCTGCCGATGACGAGGTAGTCGGTCTCGATGGAGTTCATCGCACGGGCAGTCCGGTGGGTGGGCAGGCCAAGATGATGCCACCCCGGTGTTCGCCCGGCGGGGCGATCCGGCCGATGGCCCTGCAACCGGTGACAGACAAGTGCTGCGGTTGGCGGCACACTGGCGGCATGCGCACACCTTCGCCCCGCCTCGCCGTCGCATTCGCCGTGAGCGGCGCATTGTTGCTGCCCGCGTTGGCACACGCACAAGCGCTTGCTGCCAAGAGCGCCAGCACCGATGCCGTGGCGGCCTGCGAGCTGGCGGCGCAGCAGTCGTTGGCAAGCAATGGCGAGCCGGCCGCCGATCTGAAGTTCAACGGGCCGCCGACCTCGCAGCCCGCCCGGTCGAACGATGGCCAGGTCGTGCTGCGCGGCGCCGGGAGCTGGCGCTCTGCCGGTGGTGTGCGCCGCTTCGAGTACAGCTGCAATGTGGACCCGCGCGCGCCCGAGGCCGTGGGCCTGGTGCTGCGCGACACGACCCCGGCCGCAGCGCTTGCCAGGCCGGCTCAGAGCGTGCTGGAGCCCGACCTTCGCAACCTCTCGCCGGGGGCGTGCGAGGCGAGCGTGGCGGCCGTGCTGAAGAAGCGCTGGCCCGCCGTCTCGGAGATCCGGCTCGACAGTGGCGCACGCAGCCTCGTGCAATCGAGCCCGACCAAGGCCGAACTGCACGGCCAGGGGCGTGCGCTGCCGCTGCAAGGCTCGCCCTACACCCTGTTCGGCTTCGACTGCGAGATCGACCCGCGCGACGGCCGCGTGCTGAGCACGCGGGTCTCGGGCTGAACCCAATGGGACACCCGGCGGCGGGATACCGCCGCCACCCGCCGGGCGGGTGCTCAGGCCGCAACGGGCCACGAAGGGGCCCTTCGGGACCCTTGGCGGCCCGGCGCTGGCCTGAGCCGCCCGCAGCAGCCGGCTTCAGGTCGCCGGCTTGTCGCTCAACGCCTTCATGTTCTCGATCAGCTCCTGGCTCATCGGTGCGTTCAGGTTGATGCCCTTGGGCGGAATGGGTGACAGGAACCACTTGCTGTAGAGCTTGTTGAACTCGCCGCTTTTCATCAGCCCGGCGAGCGTGTCGTCGACCAGCTTCTTGAACGCGGGGTCGTTCAGCCGCAGCATGATCGCGTAGGGCTCGACCTGGATCGGCTCGCCCACCACCGCCAGCATGGCTGGGTTCTGCGAACTCGCGCGCAGGCCGTAGAGCAGGATGTCGTCCATGCCGAACGCGACCGCGCGGCCCATCTCGACCATCAGCGCCGACTCGGCGTGGTCTTTGGCGCCGAGCAGCTCGATGCCGAGCTTCTTCTCTTCGTTCAGGTTGCGCAGGATCTGGAAGTTGGTGGTGCCCGTGGTCGAGACGATGGTCTTGCCCTTCAGGTCGTCGAGCGACTTGACCTGCGTGCCGGTCTTCACCAGGAACTTGGTGCCGGTGTAGAAGTAGTTGGTCGCGAACTGCACCTGCTTGCCCCGCGCGCTGTTGTTGGTGGTGGAGCCGCACTCGATGTCGATGGTGCCGTTCTGCAGCAGCGGAATGCGGTTGGCCGAGGTCACGGCCTGCAGGTTCACCTTCAGGTC
>JANYFX010000375.1 GCA_025359585.1 Rhizobacter sp.
CTGTACTCCGCGAAGAACACCTTGCCGAAGGTGTCGACAAACCCGACGAGCAATGACGCGATCAACGCCCCCGTGATCGAGCCGATGCCACCGATCACGACGACGACGAAGCAGATGATCAACACACTCCCGCCCATGCCCGGATAAACCGACGACAAGGGCGCCGCGATCATGCCGGCGAGTGCCGCGAGTGCCACGCCGCCGGCGAACACCACGCGGTACAGCAGCTTGATGTCCAGCCCCAGCCCGCGCGCCATGTCGCGGTTGCTCGCGCCGGCGCGGATCATCATGCCCAGCCGCGTGCGGTTGACGACGAAGTAGAGCGCGAGCGCGACGACGATGCACGCCACGGAGGCAAACACGCGGTACCACGGGTACGACATCAGCTCGCCGAGCTGAAAGCCTCCGGTGAGCCAGGGCGGCGGCTGCACGCCATGCACGTCGTTGCCGACGAGCAGGCTGCGCGCTTCTTCGAAAACGAGGATCAGCGCGTAGGTCATCAGCACCTGCTGCAGGTGCTCGCGCTGGTAGAGGAAGCTGAAGAAGATCCATTCGAGCACGAAGCCGAACAGCGCCGCGAGCAACACGCCCACCACCATGCGTGTGATGAACCAGTCGCCGAAATACGGCGCCAGCACGAACGCCATGTAGGCGCCGATCATGTAGAAGCTGCCGTGCGCGAGGTTGATCACGCCCATGATGCCGAAGATCAGCGTGAGGCCGCTGGCCACCAGAAACAGCAGCAGGCCGTATTGAACGGCGTTCAGGCACTGAACTAAAAAAGTCGGAAGGTCCAAAGGAATCAGTCAGTGCGTGGCAGCGAAGTGCTGCCGGATTCTAGGGTGGGCGTGCGCTCAGCTTCGCTCTCGAACCCGCATGCGCAGGCCCACCGGCGTCATCGTGAACGACAGGTGTTCGCGCGCCGGCTGACCATCGGGGGTGTCGACGCTCGCAATGTCGAAACGCCCGAGCAGCGTGGCCATCGCGAGCTTCATTTCGAGCAAGGCGAGGTAGCGCCCCGGGCAGATGCGCGGCCCGGCGCCGAAGGGCATCGACGTGCGCTTGGCGGCACTCGCCTGCGCCCCCGGCCCGCCTTGAACCAGCCAGCGTTCGGGCTCGAACGCGGCAGCGTTCGGCACGTGGCTCTCGCTCACGCTGTCGTGCCGCATCACGTTGAGGATCACGGTGCCGGTGGGCACCTGCACGTCACCAACGCGCGTGTCGCGCAGCGCCTGCACACCCACCAGCGGCGCCACCGGCTTCAGCCGCATGGTCTCGTGCGCGCAGGCTTCCACGTAGTCGAGCTGTGTGAGTTCTTCGAGCGTGGGCGCGTGCGCGTCGCCCACGATGCTGCGCACCTCGGCGGTGGCGCGGGCCAGCGCTGCGGGGTGGCGCCACAGCAGGTCGATCATCCAGGCGACGGTGTTGGCGGTCGTGTCTTCGCCGGCCAGCAGCATGGTGAGCACGTTGCCGGCGACCTGGGCGTCGTCGATGCCGCTGTCTTCGGCGTCGGCCGCCGCGATCATCGCTTCGAGCAGGTTGCCCGGTCGCTCGCACAACGAAGGGTCGGCCTGCATGCGCGCACGTGCCTGCCGAATGAAGCCCGCCACGGCTTCGGTGACGGCCGCCACACTGCGCTCGAGCCTGCGGTCGGCCGGCGACCTGAAGTAGCGCCAGGTCGGCAACGGCGCCAGCAGGCGCTTGAACACGGCCGGGAAAATTTTGTCGAGGTGCTGCTGGATCACGTCGCCGTCGGACTCCAGCGTGTTGACCTCGGCGCCGAAGGCCAGGCCGGCGATCGCGTCGACCGTGTAGCGCATCAGGTCGGCCTGCAGGTCGATGGCCGCGCCGCTCTGCGCCGCCAGCGCCCAGCGTTTGCCCAGGCGCTGCCCGGTGGTCAGCATGGCCGGGTAATAACGTTTCACGTGCGCGGGGTCGAAGCCGGCCATCACCATGCGGCGCTGGCGCTTCCAGACATCGCCGTTCGCACCGAACACGCCGGGCTGCAGCTTCATCTCGGTCCAGACTTCTTCGAGCCGGGCAGTGCGCCGAAAGCCATCGGGCCTGTCGCGCAGCACTGAGGCCGTGGCAGCGTGGTCACCCAGAACCAGCACGAGGCGGCTGCCGAGCTGCAACTTGAAAAACGGGCCGAACTCGCGGCACCAGCCTTCGAGCTGCTGGTGCAGACGCGGCGTGTCGATCTGCAGCAGGTTGCCCACCACCGGCAGGCCGCGCGGGCCGGGCAGCGCGTCGATCTGGCGCAGCGTTGTTGCCGCTGTGGTCACCGTTGCGGATGTGGATTCGAGCGTGGTGTTTTCCATCTTCGGTTTTCCCTGGGCCGGCGCCGAGTCTGCATCCGCCGGTGCCCGGCGGTCAATGCGGGCTCTACTGCGCGGCGATGTATTTGTTGCCGTTGGCCTTGTAGTTCTGCACCGCCTTCTTCAGGTCGGTGTACTCCGCGCAGCCGAAAGTGCAGGTCTTGTCGAGCGTTGCCAGGCGCTGCTCGGCCTTGGGCAGTTCGCCCGTCATCAGGTAAAGCTCGCCAGAGTATTCGAGTGCGCCGCGGTGCTTCGGGTCGATGCGCAGCGCTTCGTCGTAATACTTTTCTGCAGCGGCATAGTCCGGCGTCTTGGCCTTGCGCAGGCTGTAGCCCATCAGGTTGTTCCAGTCGGCGCTGCCGGTGTCGTTGACTTTCTTCAGCTCTTCGATGGCTGCGGCCCACTTCTTGTCGGCGATCTGCGCGCGAGCCGCGGCCAGCGGGCTGGCGGCCTCGGTCTTGCTCGGTGCTGTGTCGGCCGCGAAAGCGTGGCCTGCGGTCAGCGCCAGCACGGTGGCGAACACCAGGCGGGTGATGGTGGGGTGGTTCATGGTCGGCTCCTCGTTGGGGTTTGAACAGACACCGGAATCGATGTCTTGAACGCACCTACGGAGTGACCCCTCGAGACGGACGCAGCCCGTCGAAAAAGTATTTCGGTTCATGCGCGACTGGCCGTTCACCACAGCTTGACGCAATGCCCGCTCAGCACGAACTCGGCCGTCGGTTTGTCGCCCGGCTTCGCGGCGGCAGACTCCAGGCTCACCGCGAGCCGGGCCACGTTGAAGAACAGCTTTTCCGACGTGTCGGCCAGTGCGATCGTGCCCGAGCCGCTGGCCGGCACCACGCCGACGGGGAACGCCGCGCTGCCGTCTTTTGGCAATGCCCACAACTGCGCGACACGACCGGCCGGCACCACGATGGGTTGCAGCAGCTTGACTGTGAGCAGCCGGCCCTGGCGGCGCGAACTCGCCAGCAGGGTGGCCTTGCCGCTGGTGTCGGTCAGCAGGCCGACATAACTCTGCGGCAGTGCGTCGAGTTGCGGTTCCATGCCGATGAGCCCCGGCTGCATTCGCAGCACCAGCACGCACAACGCGATGCCGGCGAGCGCGCCGCCGAGGCTGCGCGCAGAGAAGATGCGCGCGAGCCAGCCCATCGGCCCGGCGCTCTGCACCGGGGTCGACGCGTTGGCTGTGAACAGGCGTTGCTCCAGGCCGGCCCAGACCGCCGCGCGCGGCTGCAGCGGCGCCACGCCCAGAGCCAGCAGCGCGAGCCGTTCCTGCCACACGCCCACCGCCAGCGTTGCCGCAGGCGACTGTTGCAGCACCCGCTCGAAGCGCCTGCGCGCCGGCCCGGCCAGCGTACCGAGCGCGTATTCGCGCGCCAGCCGGTCGAGCCGCTCGGGTTGCAGATAGTTCATGCCGACTGCACCCCGGCCGCTTCCAGGCAGCCCTTGAGTTTGTCCAGCCCGCGCCGCACCCAGGCCTTGGCGGTGCCCAGCGGGGCGTTCAGCGCGTCGGCGACTTCGGTGTGCACCATGCCGCTGTAATAAGCGAGGGCGAGAGCCTGGCGTTGTTGCGCGCCGAGGCCGGCCATGCAGCCGTCGATCTTCAGCCGCGTCAGGCTGTCGTCGAGCAGGTGCGGTGGCTGCTGGCGCTCATCGGCGGCGACCTGCAGCGCTTCTTCGTCGAGCGCGATGGTCGAGCCGCGTTCGGTCTTGCCCGAACGCAGCGCGTCGATCGCCCGGTTGCGCACGATGTTGATCAGCCAGGTCATCGGGCTCGCGACCGCAGGCCGGTAGCCACCGGCGCCGTGCCACACGTTCATGAACGATTCCTGCAGCACCTCTTCGGCCCGCTCGCGTTGTTTCAGCACCCGGAACGCGATGCCGAGCAGGTGCGCGCAGGTGGCGCGGTAGACCTGCTCGAAGGCCGCGCGGTCGCGCAGGGCGACGCGCGCGAGCAGCGCGGCCAGGTCGTCGTTGCTGGTCATGGCCTGCAAAGCGCCGCGCGAGTCGGGGCAGAGCAGGCCGCGCGGGTCAGAGCTTGCAGCCGCGTGCCGGGTCGGCGAGCGCCTTCACTGCCACCGAGCGGTACTCGTTGTTCACGCCCTTGGCTTCGCGCAGGTACATGTCCTGCACCGGGTTGCCGGCGGGCGAGATCGTGAACTTGCCGCGCGGGCTGTCGACCGTGGTCTTGCGCATCGCAGCGGTCAGCGCGTCGCGTTTGCCGAGGTCTCCGTTCACCGCCTTCAGGCCGGCGTTGAGGATCTGCGCCGCGTCGTAACCCTGCACCGCGTAAACGTCGGCATTGGCCTTGTACGTCAGCGCGAAGCTCTTGCGGAAGGCGTTGTTGCGCGGCGTGTCGAGGTTGTCGGCGTAGTGCAGCGTGGTGAACAGGCCTTGTGCGGCATCGCCTTGCGCTTCGAGCGTGCCGTCGGTCAGGAAGCCCGAGCCGAACAGCGGGATCGACTTGTTCAGGCCGGCGGCCGCGTAGTCCTTGACGAACTTGACCGCACCACCGCCGGCGAAGAACGCGAACACGACATCGGGCTTCTGCGCCGCGATCTCGGTCAGCAGGGCCTGGAACTCGACGTTCGGGAACGGCAGCGTCAGGTCTTTCAGGACCTTGCCGCCGCCCTTCTCGAACGACTCGGTGAAGCCCTTCACCGTCTCGTTGCCGGCGGCGTAGTTCCAGGTGATCGTCATCGCGCGCTTGTAGCCCTTCTGCGCAGCGACCACGCCGGTCGAATAACCCGGCTGCCAGTTCGAGAACGAGCTGCGCACGATGTTCGGGCCGCACATGGCGCCGGTGATGCCGTCGGCGCCAGCGTTGGGCACGATCAGCAGCGTGTTGTTGTCTTTCGCGGCCTTGGCCATCGCCAGCGCCACGCCCGAGTGCACGGTGCCGACCAGCACGTCGACGTTGTCGCGCTTGATCAGCTTGTTGACGTTGTCGGTGGCCTTGGACGGGTCGGACTCGTCGTCGACCTTGAAGTACTGGATCTCGCGGCCGGCGAGCTTGCCGCCCTGTTCCTGCACATAGAGCTTGAAGCCGCTTTCGATCATGTTGCCCAGCGCCGCGAAGGTGCCGGTGGCCGGCAGCATCAGGCCGACCTTGATCGGGGCGGTGTTCTGCACGTGGGCCGCGCCGGCGCACAAGGCGAAGGCGGCTGCGGCGAAGGGGGTTTTGGTGATGAAACGC
>JANYFX010000388.1 GCA_025359585.1 Rhizobacter sp.
CATGTCGGGTGTGACGAGTTGTTTTGCTCGACCGACGGATTTTCCGCTTGTGGTGCGATGGAGTAGGTAGTGAGGGGTAAGGCTGCACACGCGAACGCGGATGCGGACTCCTCCGCGTTCGCTGCGTTCTATGACTGAGCGGTTCGGGAGCTGTATCGCTACTTCCATCGGGCGACGGCTGGAGACCGGCGCGTCGCAGAGGATCTCGCCCAGGAATGTCGTCGAGCAGCTCGATCAGCGGGTGGATGTTGTAGCCGCCCAGCATCGTGCCGAGCAATTCGGTGGCGCGCTTGCGGTCGATCAGCGGGCACTTCTCGGTGCCGTGCGCCACGGCGGCGAGGTACGAGGCCTTGACCTTGGCGGCGTCGTCCACACCGGCCGGCACGCGGTGCGTGATCAGCTCGACCAGCGTGGCCTCTTCACCGGCGGGAGGGGCCTTCAGCAGCTCGATCATCTGCGCGGTCTGCTGGGCCGACAGGGGCAGCGGCGGAATACCGAGCGCGGCGCGTTCGGCAACATGTTGGCGGTAGGCTTGAAGCATGGTCTTGGCTCCTGGGAAGGTCGGTGAAAGTGGGTTTGGGCCGTCAGGGTGCCTTGGGAACGATGACTTTCAAACCCTTGAAATAGTCGCGGAAGAAGCCCGCGTCGCGAGTGATCAGTGCGCTGCACTGAAGCAAGGCATGTGCCCCGACGATGAAGTCGGGCACGGTGCGCTGCGCAGCCAGCCCGGTCTTGCCGAGCGTGCGCAGGCGTTGTTTGTAGCGCCGCTGCATTTCGCCGGCGCGGATCGCCGACTTGCGCTCGACCGGCAGGAAGCTCATGCCCATCTCTTCGACCACGTCCATGATCTCGGCACCGTGGCCGAGGCCGGCCGTGATCTCGCTGACCACCACGTCGCACAACACGACCGGGCCATGGGCGAGCGCGTCGCGCAGGCTCAGTTCGGCCGCACCGGCGCGCGCATCTTCGCCCAGCAGGTCGATCAGCACGGAGGTGTCGATGGCGATCATCAGGCGTCGGTCGGGTCGCCCGGCGCGCGGCCGCGCAGCTCGCGCATCACATCGTCGGTGGTCACGCCGGCCGGCAGCTTGAAGCGGCCGCGCGCCCGCGAAATGGCGTCGTCGACATTCTTGCGCAGGATGATTCGGCCGCCGTCGAGCTCGACCTTCAGCTGGGTGCCCTTGGTCAGGCCGAGGGCGTCACGCACCGCCTTGGGCAGGGTGATCTGGCCGCGTTCGGCCACGGTGGCTTCCATGCAGTGCTCTCCCACAAAGTATGCTTGAATTGTACATACTTTCGAAAGCGTACTGCGGTGGATTTCGGTTCCCCTCAACGCGGAACGGGCCCCGCCGCTGACTGCGGCGAGGCCCGTTCGGGCCGGGAGACCGGCAGGTCAACTCGCTGCCGAGGCGACCTTGGCGTGTTTGTCGCTGACGCAGCCATCCAGCAGGCGCTGGCCGGACTTGACGTTCAGCAGCATCGACTTGTTGGCGATCTGAATGACCAGTGTTTCGCCCTTGACGTCTTCGAGGCGGATTGCGCCGGTATCGGAGGCCACGGGCTTCATCACATACACCGACTTGCCGAAGCGCAGTTCGGCGTAGCCGGGGAACTTGGGTATCGACGAGACCTGCACGCTCTTGTCGAACTCGCACAGGTAGGTGCCGTAGAACACGCGCTCGGCGGCAGCCAGCTGTGCCGGCGTGGCGGCCACCGGGTCAGCGGTGGCAGCGGCTGCCGGCGCGGCCTTCTTGGCGGCAGCGGGTGCCTTGGCGGCGGGCTTGGCAGCGGGAGCGGCGGTTTGGGCCAGGGAAGCGAAGCTTGCGGCGCAGAGGGCGACGGCGAAGCCGATGGTGGACAGACGGTTCATTCAGGAATCTCCTCAACGCAAAGATGCGAGCGCATTGTCTTCACGCGGCAGCACCAACGACACGCCGCTCCGCGTGCGATTGCAACAAAGTGCAGTGGCCGTCGAAGCGTTGGCGCCCCGGGCTGGCATTTCAAGCCTGCGCAATATTGCCGGATCGTGTTCACACCCGATGCGCGAGGCGTGAGGCCTGTCACGCCTGTTTCAGCTCCGAAGAATTCACAGCCCGGGCCGCAGGCCGCGAGGCCGTTTCGTTTCAGATACAGGTCCGACGATTTGTGTCGCCGGTGCGCGCGGGCTCAGGCGCTGGCGGGCTCGAACCAGGCTTGGCGTGCTTCGAGCGGCAATGCCTGCCCGGTTCGCGCTGCGCGCTCGAGCACTTGCCAGAAGTAGCGGTAGCTCGCACGATCGTGCAGCGTGTCGCGCCCGGCGGATCGGTGCTTGATCGGCGCCCAGTTCGCCGCCTGCGCCGCAGCGATGATTTCGACCGCCTGCTCGATCTCGGCCGCGCCCGGCGCGAAGGCGGCGACGATGGGGCGGATCTGGTTCGGGTGGATGCTCCACATGCGCGTGTAGCCGAGTTCGCGCGAAGCTTTGGTCGCGGCCGCAGAGACGGCCTGCAGGTCGTTGAACTCGGTCACGACGCAGTGCGACGGTGTCTTCGCAAAACCGTGACAGGCCGCCGCGATGGCGAGCTTTGCGCGCAGCACCAGCGGGTGCGTGAACTGGCCTTCAACGCTCATGCCGGCGGCGGGAATCGCACCGCGGTGCGCCGAGACGAAATCCATCAGCCCGAACGAGACCGACTCGATGCGCGGGTGCGCCGCAATGCGCTCGACCTCGCGCAGCGCGCCGTGGGTTTCGACGAGCACGTGCACCGGAATCGGCCGGCCGACGCCGTGCACGCGGATCTGGTGGTCGATCGCGGCGCAGGCACGTTCCACGTCTGCGAAGTCACGTGGTTTCGGGACCATCAGATAAGCGAGCCGGCTGCCGGCGCGCTCGACGAGCGTTTCGGTCTCCTGCGCGAACGCCGGGTGATCGACCGGGTGCACCCGCGCACCAACGCGGCCGTGCACATTCGCCGCCGACATCAACATCTCGGCCACCAGGTGCGCGTGCTCGGCTTCGCCGCCGACCGCGGCGCCGTCTTCGCAGTCGAGCGTGACGTCGAACACCGGCCCGAGCTCGGCCTGCAGTTCCAGGCTCTTTCGCATGCGCACTTCGACGCCGGCATAGTGGTCGCACACCGGCAAGGGCGTGGCGCCCTCATCGGTGTCGAACAGAGTCTGGCGCGGGTGAACGAGCTTTTCGCTCATGACCGCCGAGCCATCACAGCAGGTGCTTCACGCCGTCCTGTTCGCCCTGCAGTTCGGCCAGCGTCACATTGATGCGCTCCTGGCTGAAGGTGTCGATCGGCAGGCCCTCGACGAGCTTGTATTCGCCGCCGGCGCAGGTGACCGGGAAGCCGAACATCACGTCCTTCGGAATGCCGTACTGGCCGTCCGACGGAATGCCCATCGTGACCCACTGGCCGTTCGTGCCGAGTGCCCAGTCGCGCATGTGGTCGATGGCTGCGTTGGCGGCCGAAGCGGCCGACGAGACGCCACGCGCCGCGATGATCGCCGCGCCGCGCTTGCCAACCGTCGGCAGGAAGGTGTCGGCGTTCCAGACCTGGTCGTTGATCATGTCCTTCACGGCTGCGCCGCCGATGGTGGCGAAACGGTAGTCGGCGTACATGGTCGGCGAGTGGTTGCCCCAGACGGTCAACTTCTCGATGTCGGCGACGGCCTTGCCGGTCTTCGCGGCGATCTGGCTCAGCGCGCGGTTGTGGTCCAGGCGCAGCATCGCGGTGAAGTTCTTGCGCGGCAGGTCGGGCGCGCTCTTCATCGCGATGTAGGCGTTGGTGTTGGCCGGGTTGCCGACGACCAGCACCTTGACGTTGCGGCTCGCCACGGCGTTGAGCGCCTTGCCTTGCGCAGTGAAGATCTCGGCGTTGACGGCCAGCAGTTCAGCACGCTCCATGCCCGGGCCGCGCGGGCGCGAGCCGATCAGCAGCGCGTAGTCGACGTCCTTGAACGCCGTCATCGGGTCGCCGTGGGCTTCGATGCCGACCAGCAGCGGGAAGGCGCAGTCTTCCAGCTCCATGATCATGCCCTTGAGCGCCTGCTGCGGCTTTTCCATCGGCACTTCGAGCAGGCTCAGGATGACCGGCTGGTCCTTGCCGAGCATTTCGCCGGAAGCGATGCGGAACAGGATCGCGTAGCCAATCTGGCCAGCAGCGCCCGTGACGGCGACTCGTACAGGTTTTTTGCTCATGGGAGGCTCCAGGGGATGAGAGTGGGTGGGGGAGGAACAGAACCTTAGGGTTTTCGCGGGGGAAGTGTAGGACAGAGCCGGAGGCGCGGGAACAGCTTCGGCACCCTTCGCCGGAACCCGCCCGAGCCCGGCATGGCATCATGTCTTCTATCTTCTATAAGACATTATTCAGCATTTCGTTGACGGCAAGCTGTCGCCGGTGCTGCAATCACCCTCCATGGCCACCTCCGACACCTCGCCACTGACCTTGCCTTCTGCCGAGACCGACAGCCCCGCCTTCAGCCCGCTCTACCGCCAGATCA
>JANYFX010000737.1 GCA_025359585.1 Rhizobacter sp.
CCGAAGAGGTGCATCTCTCGCCCACCGCCGTGCTCGAACGTGTGAAGCGGCTGACCCGCGACGGCTTCATCCTCGGTTATGAAGCAAAACTCAATCCCGACAAGCTCGGCGCCGGCCTGCTGGTGTTCATCGAGGTCGTGCTCGACCGCACCACGCACGACGCCATGAACATCTTCAAGGCTGCGGTGCAGGTGCGGCCCGAGATCCTCGAATGCCACTTGGTGGCCGGCGGTTTCGACTACCTGATCAAGACGCGCGTGGCCGACATGCAGGCCTACCGCGGTTTCGTCGGTTCGGTGATCTGGAGCTTGCCGGGCGTGCGCGAGACGCGCACTTACGCGGTGATGGAAGAGGTGAAGAACACGACGCTGCTGGCGATCTGAATCGGCGCTTGACGTGTGCGTCCAGTATGTTGGATACTTTCTCCAACATGAAGGATGATCAACCCATCAACGCCCGCATCGCGCGTCGCGTGGCCGAGTTGCGCACCGCGAGCGGTCTCTCGCTCGACGCGCTGGCCACCCGATGCGACGTGAGTCGGTCCATGATCTCGCTGATCGAGCGCGCCGAGACCAGCGCGACCGCGGTGGTGCTGGAGAAGCTCGCGTCCGGCCTGGGCGTGCCGCTGAGTTCGCTGTTCGACGCGCCGCGCGCTGCGCCCGGCCCGCTGGTCCGGCGTGCCGAGCAGGCCGAGTGGCGCGATCCCGGCTCTGGCTACCTGCGCCGCAATGTCTCGCCACCGGACCATCCCTCGCCGCTGCGCATCGTCGAGGTCGTTTTCCCGCCGGGCAAGCGTGTCGTGCTCGAAGGCGCCACTCGCGCTGCGCCGGTCACCGAGCAGGTCTGGATGCTCGAAGGGGCGATGGCGCTGACGCACGGCGGGCACACCCACCGGCTCGAGGCGGGTGACTGCCTTGCGCTGCACATCGACGGGCCGATCGAGTTCCGCAACCCGACCCGGCAGCCGGCGCGCTATGCGGTCGTGATCGCCGTCGACTCGCCGCACCGGGCGGCCCACTTTTCCACACCCCGATGAAGATCGAACTCGACGACCTCAGCCGCCTCGAGATCCACGCGCTGCTGAACGAGCACCTGCGCAGCATGCGCGCGCTCTCGCCACCGGAGAGCGTGCACGCGCTGGACCTGGCCGCGCTGCGCCGCCCCGAGATCACGTTCTGGACCGCCTGGGAGGGCGCGCTGCTGCTGGGTTGCGGCGCGTTGATGGAACTGAGCCTGACGCATGGCGAGGTGAAGTCCATGCGCACGCCCGAGTCTCGCCGCCGCACCGGCGCCGGCCGCGCATTGCTGATGCACATCATCGAGGTCGCCCGCCAGCGTGGTTACGAGCGACTCAGCCTGGAGACGGGCTCGATGGCCGGTTTCGAGCCGGCACACCAGCTTTATGCGAGTGCGGGCTTCGTCGACTCCGGGCCGTTCGGGTCTTATGTCGCCGACCCGAACAGCCGGTTCATGACCCTGGGGCTGCGCCCCTGAGGATCGGGCGCTCGCCGAAGATCGCGCTGCCGATGCGCACGAGGGTCGCGCCTTCGGCGATGGCCGCTTCCAAGTCGGCGCTCATGCCGATCGACAGCGTGTCGAGCGCCAGGCCTCGGGCCTGAAGCGATTGCATCATTTCGCGCAGCTGGCGGTGCGGCACGCGCTGGGCCGCGAAGTCGGCCGCCGGCTCAGGGATCGCCATCAGGCCGCGCAGCACGAGCCGGGGCAGCTTCGCGACGGCGTGCGCCGTTGCGGCCACCTCGTCCGGCATCAACCCGCTCTTGCTCGCCTCGCCGCTGATGTTGACCTGCAGGCAGACGTGCAGCGGCGGCAGGTGCGCGGGCCGCTGCTCGCTCAGGCGCTGGGCGATCTTCAGCCGGTCGACCGAATGCACCCAGTCGAACTGTTCGGCGACGACGCGGGTCTTGTTCGATTGCAGCGGGCCGATCAGGTGCCACTCGATGGCACCGCGCAGGTCGGCGAGCGACGCGATCTTGTCCATGCCTTCCTGCACGTAGTTTTCGCCGAAGCGCCTTTCACCGGCCTCGAACGCCTCGCGCACCGCCTCGGGGCCGTAGGTTTTGGTTACCACGAGCAACGTGACGCTTTGCACGGGGCGACTCGCCGACGCACAGGCCTGCGCGATGCGAGCGCGCACTTGTTGGAGCTTGTCTGCGATCATCGCCATAATGCTTCGAGAGTATCTCGCAGCGCCTCTGCGCTCTCGTGCGCGG
>JANYFX010000420.1 GCA_025359585.1 Rhizobacter sp.
TGCGCGCGTGCGCTCGTTGGCTGCGATGCTGGCGGCCGACACGCACCCGCTGATCACTCCGCGGGTAAAGAAGTACCTCACCGCCACCGGCGGTTTCGACGATGCGGCCTGGCGCGCCTGGCAGATCCACTGGTTCACCACGGGATTGCAAGCGCTAGAGCAGCGCCTGGCCAGCGAGCCCGGGACCGGCGCCTTCTGCCATGGCGACACGCCAACGATCGCCGACATTTGTCTGGCAAGCATCATCGCAGTAATGCGCATCTTCAAAATCGAGGTGCCAGGCATCCCCAACGTGATGCGCGTGATGGCGGCTTGCGAAGAGCTCGACTCCTTCGCAGCGGCGGACCCGAGCCGTCAGGTCGGTGCGCCGCAAGCCTGACGGCCATGGCGTGATTGCTTTCGCCCACCACTCACCGACACTCAACAACGCGCGCCACGCTCATGCCGCGCGCACGCTGTCATGCTGACGGCGGTGGTGGGGGGCACCAACGGCAACCGCGTCGAGAAACGGCCAGCGATCTCAGCGCCTCCGCCAACGCGCCGTAGTGAATTCAGTCATCGTTTTGCGCACTGCGACGCGTAGCGGTACCCAGACCGTGGTTTAACTTCGCGCGAGAACACAGGAGCACGGGAGCACGGGAACGTCGGCATTGCGTCGACCAATTTTGGGGCGGTCAATGTCAGCAGTGGGTCGACTCCGAAACTACGCGAGTTCGAGCACGTTGCCTCAATCCGGTCGTCGAACCAGTTCGCCACGCACCTGCCACTCGCACATCGCTCGCGCTGCGCGCAAGTGGCAGCGAACCCGCAGAAAATCTCAGGGCGTGATCGGCAGGCTGCTGTTGATGCGAACCGATCCGTGCATCGGTGCCGGGGTGTTGCTGTCCAGGCAGATCTGTTCGAAGTCGACCGCGAGGCGTTGCACGACGCCCGCGCCGTCGAGCGCGATGTCGAGCACCTTGAAAGAGCTTGAGCCGCGGCAGCCTCGTCCGCTGCCGAAGAAGTCCATCCGCCGCACGTTGTTCGTCAAGCCGCCGAAGGACACGGCGCCGCTGTAGGTGCCGACCGCCGGCACGCCACCGCTCGCGTTGGCCATCTCGAAAGTCCAGGTGACGCTATAGCCGGCCTCGACATACTGGACGCTCAGGAAGCCGCGCGTCGTGTCGTTGAAGAACGTGCCGGTCTGGCCCGAACAGGCGCGGGTCTAGCCGGCCCCGATGTAGTCGCCCGCCCCGCTGGCGAAGTAGATCTGCTGCCTCGCGCCGGCGAGGTTGGCGACCTGCATTTCCACCGGCGCGATCGAGCTGCGGCCGATCGCATCGGTGACGGTCAGCTGCAGCGTGGCGATGCCGATGCCGGGTGCGCTGCCGTCGCCCAGGCGCACGCTGGTGCTCGCCGCTGTCGGCGACCCCAGCACCACGCTCGGGCCGCTGAGCTGGGCCCACTGGTAGCGCAGCGGCAGGCTCGTCGCGCGCGGCACGCTGGCACCGACGGTGGTGACGAGGCCGGGCATGAGCACCGATCGGTTGCCGGCGCCGCTCACCGCGGCCCACAGCATGTCGTCGCTGTTGAAGCCCGTCAGTTGCACGTTCAGGCTGGCCGTGCCGGCGGCGCTGCGCAGCGTCACCGCCTGCGCGTGCTCGAAGTCGCCGATGTTGGAAACCAGCACCTGGTAGCTGTGGCCGTAGCGCAGTTTGCCGCGCGGCCGCACCAGAACGGCGGCACCGGCGATCTGTACATCGGCCTCGATGACGGGCCGCACATCCGAATCCGAAATCGCATGGCCCGCCACGCCGTACTGGGCGGCGAGTGTCTCGCCACCGTCGACGAGCCGCGCAAACAGAACGCTGTCGGCAGCGAGGGGCCGGTCGAACTGCACCCGCAGCGGCGCGGCGAGATCGACCCCTTGATGCTGGTTGAAGCTCGGCGTGCTGAGAAGCCGCAGGTACTGGTCGTTGCGCGAAGCGAGGAAACCCATCGCCGGCGCGCTCTGTTCGGAGAAGACGTAACCCGTGAAGAGGCTGTTCCAGTCGAGCGCCGCCGTGCTGTCGGCCACGCCGTCGCCGTTGCTGTCGAGCTCGGCCTGCATCTCCGAGCTGCCGGTGGCGCTGGCGCGCAGTGTGATGCGTGTGCCTTGTGCGCCGCCGATGCGCACGCTGCCGCTGTCGGCGTGGGTGTCGAAGTAGGCGCTGAGCGCGGGGTCGATCGTGATGTCGAGGCGGCCGCCGAGCGAGTCGCTCGCGAGGCTCACCGAACCGCTGATGCTCGCGCGGGCGGCGTCACGTTGAAGCACCCGCACGACTTGCGGATGCTGGCAGGCCTCGACCTGTTCGACCGTGCGCGAGCTTGTGGTCACCTTGACCAATCGGCGCAGGTCATCGGCCGCCGAGGCGCTGACTTCGAGCCGGTCCTGCAGCACGCTCGCGGTGCGCCGGAAGTTCAGGCTCCCGAGCCAGGTGGTCTGGCCGCCGTCGAGCGACACTATACCGGCGCCGAGATCGAGCGTGCCGGCCACGCTACCGTTCATCGCGTCGTCGACCGAGCTGATTTTGATGGTCAGCGAGCCGTTGTATTCGGCATCGCTGAAGTAGGCCAGGGCGCAGCGCGCGTAGTCGACCTTCACGCTGTCGCCGGCCGAGGGAACGCCGTTGCCGTCGACGTCGACGAGCGTGTAGTGGGCCTTGCCGTTGTAGCAAGGCGCGTCCATCTGCAGCGCCCCGCTGCGGGCCAGACGCGACACTTCGAGGGCCGCGTGCTGGGCCAGCTTCAGCGGTGCCTCTGCGGTGCGCAAACCTTGGGGTGAAGCGGTTCTGAAGTTGCTGCTGTCGAGCTTCAGCGCGGCAGTGCGGTCGGGCCCGGACGCGTCCCCTGCGCCACCACTGCTGCCGCCACCGCCGCCACAAGCTTGCAATGCCAGCGCAGCAGTGGCGGCCCACAGGCCGCACCGAACCCGACTTCCGAAACTGCTCGACATTCCGATCCCTTGTGCTGGTGAGCTCAGGGCTCGACGATCCCCAACTCGATCAGGCAACGCGCAGTATCCACGATGCTTTGCTCCGCCGGCCGCGTGGCCCAGCCGAGCACGGCGCTCGCGTGCGAGGCGTCCTGGTTGCGCACCGAGCCGAGCTCGCCCACCACGGCGCGGGCGACCGGGTTGAAGCGTGCGGCCACGCGCACCAGCCAGTCGGGCACGTTGCGGGTGGTGACCTTGTTCGCCTGCGGGCCGAGTTCGGCGCGCAACACGTCGGCGATCTCGCGCAGTTTCATGAAGCGGCCCGAGGCGATGAAACGTTCGCCGGCCATGTTCGGCGCCTTTAGCGCGCGCACGTGCAGGTCGGCCACGTCGCGCACGTCGACCACGCCGAAGCCGATGTCGGGGCAGGCGGCCATGCTGCCGTCGAGCAGCTTCTTCACGATGATGACCGAGGCCGAGTAGTCGCGGCTCCACACCGGCCCCAGCACCACCGACGGGTTGATGCTGCAGAACTCGATGCCCGCGCCTTCTTGCGCGACCCACTCGCGCGCGGCACGCTCGGCGATGGTCTTGGACTGGATGTAGGCCGAGATGCCGGGCTTGTCGAGCAGCGTCCAGTCGGCTTCGGTGAAGTGGTGAACGCCGCGGCCGCGGCCGTACGAGATGGCGGCCACGGACGAGGTCATCACGAAGCGTTTCACGCCCGCTGCCTTGGCCGCGCGCAGCGCACGCAGGGCGCCGTCGCGCGCCGGCACGATCAGTTCGTTGGCGTCTTTCGGAACACCGCCGGGCAAGGGCGAGGCCAGGTGCGCGACATGGCTGCAGCCGGCCATCGCTTCGGCCCAGCCGGCGTCTGCGTTCAGGTCGGCAGCGAAGAAGCTCAGCCGGCTGTTGTCCACGGCCAGCAGTTGCCGAACCGCATCTTCCCTGGCCAGGCTGCGCACGGTGGTGTGCACCGTCCAGCCTTCGGCCACCAACTGGCGGATGAGGAAACCGGCGATATAGCCGCTGCCGCCCGAGACGAGCACCTTGTTTGCCATGGGAATGTTCCTCTGCTTGCGCGGCGATGCGCCGGCGCATTGTGGGTGGGTTTCCGGCCTGCGGGAACGGCGCCTTGCGCGATAGCATGGGGCGATGAAATCCGGCAGACAAGGGAAGCTCGGGTGAGCGCGGTGCCGCCGGCAGACGCCGAGCCACGCTACGGCTGGGTCGTCGTGTGGGCCTGCTTCGTGGCGCTGGCGGTGATCTTCGGCGTGGCCTATTCCTTCGCGGCCTTCTTCGGCTCGTTTGCCCGCGAGTTCAATGCCAGCCGCGCCGAGGTGTCGCTGGTGTTCGGCCTGTCGGGGCTGCTCTACTTCGTGCTCGGCGCGGCGGGTGGTTTGCTCGCCGATCGTTTCGGGCCGCGACGGGTCACGAGTGCCGGCATGCTGTGCATCGCTGCCGCGCTGGTGCTCGGCAGCATGGCGCGTTCGATGCTGGAATTGACGCTGGTCTACGGCGTGGCCCTGGGCGTCGGCATCGCGCTCGTCTACACGCCGGCGATCGCGTCAGTGCAGCCGTGGTTCACGCGGCGGCGGGGCCTCGCGGCCGGCATCGCGAGCGCCGGCATCGGCGCCGGCACGCTGGTCCTGCCGCTGCTCGCCTCGAGCGCGGTCGCCGCGCTGGAGTGGCGCGGCGCGATGCGGGCGATGGCCGTCGGCGTGCTCGTCGTCGGCCTCGCCGCCGCCTTCGTCATGCGCCGCGCGCCGGCAGGCCCGGCCGCGAGCGCCGGCGTTCGCTCCGGCGAGACCTTGCGCGAGGCGCTGCGCAGCCCGCGCTTTCGCTGGTTCTACGGCTTCACGCTGCTCGCCGCGCCGACGATGTTCA
>JANYFX010000747.1 GCA_025359585.1 Rhizobacter sp.
ACCACGTCGGGCGTGCACACCATCGAGCGGCGGTACCTGCGCGCCGCCGCCAACTTCGGCGTGTCGCGCAAGGTGCTGTTCCAACGCGTCGTGATCCCCGCCGTGCTGCCCGAGATCATCGTCGGCATGCGCATCGGCATCGGCGTGGCCTGGCTGGTGGTGGTGGCGGCCGAGATGATCGCGCTGCGCTCGGGGCTGGGCTACATGATCATGGACTCGCGCAACGCCGGCAACCGCTACGACCTGGTGATCGCCGGCATGATCATCATCGGCGCCATCGGCCTGCTGCTCGACGGCATCACGCGGCTGCTGGAACGGCTTCGGACCGTGAGGTGGCGTTATGTCCGCTGACAAGATCGTCGTCAGCGGCGTGCACAAGAGTTTCGCATCGGACAAGGGCGCGCTGCCGGTGATCGGCGGCGTCAGCTTCCAGGTGGCCGACGGCGAGTTCGTCGCCATCGTCGGGCCGTCGGGCTGCGGCAAGTCGACGCTGATGAACATCGTCGCCGGCTTCGAGCGCGCCGACCGCGGCACAGTACTCGTCGACGGCGCCGAGCATGCCGGCCCGAGCCCCAAGGGCATCGTGATCTCGCAACACGGCTCGGTGTTCCCCTGGCTCACGGTGCAGCAGAACCTGATGTTCGGCCTGAATGGCCACAGTCATGGCGACAAGGCCGCGCTCGCCGACCACTACGCCGAGATGGTGGGGCTGAAGGGCTTCGAAGCCAGCTACCCGCATGAGCTCTCGGGCGGCATGCTCAAGCGCGCCGAACTGGCGCGTGCCTTCGTCGTGAAGCCCGACATCCTCTACATGGACGAGCCGTTCTCGGCGCTCGACGCGCTGATGAACCTGCGCATGCGCACCGAGCTGCTGCGCATCCTGGGCGAAGAGCGGCACACGGTGCTGCTGATCACGCACGATGTCGAAGAAGCCATCTACATGGCCGACCGCATCATGGTGTTGTCACCGCGGCCGGCGACGATCCAGGCCAGCTTCGATGTCGACCTGCCGCATCCGCGCAAGCTCTCGAGCCCGCAGGCGCAGAGCCTGCGGGAATCGATCCTGAAAGAGCTGGGGCTGTAGCAGCCGCTGGATGGCCGGGCGGCAAGGCCTCTCGCGCGGCCATAATTTCTGCGTCGTCAAACCGCGAAGGAGGCCAACATGATCGTCGTCCACCACCTCAACGAATCGCGCTCGCAACGGGTGCTCTGGCTGCTCGAAGAGCTGGAGCTGCCGTACGAGATTCGGCACTACACGCGTGACGCGAAGACGCGGCTGGCGCCACCCGAGCTGCAAGCCGTGCACCCGCTGGGCAAATCGCCGGTGGTCGAAGCCGACGGGCTGAAGCTGATCGAGTCGGGTGCCATCGTCGACGCGCTGATCCGCCGCCACGGCGGCGGCCGCTTGCAGCCCGCGGCGAACACCGCTGATTTCGAAAGTTATGTGCAGTGGCTGCACTACGCCGAAGGTTCGGCGATGTTGCCGCTGATGCTCAAGCTCTACGTCTCGCGTCTGGGTGACGCTGGTGCGCCGCTGAAGCCGCGCATCGACAGCGAGTTGGCCAACCACCTCGGGTATGTCGATCGCATGCTGCAAGGCCGCGAATGGCTGGTGGGCAATGCCTTCAGCGGCGCCGACGTGCAGATGAGCTTCGTCGGCGAGGCCGCGCGCGGCCTGCGTGCGAGTTACCCGGCCATCGACGCCTGGGTGCGTCGCTTCCAGCAGCGGCCCGCCTACCGTCGCGCGCTGGAGCGTGGCGGGCCGTATTCGATGGCCGACTGAGCGGGCCTCAGCGGCGCACCGCGCGCCACGCCGACAGGGTGGCCCCCATCGACAACACGGCGCAGCCGGCGATGACCATCGCGTAGCTGCCGCTGGCGTCGAACACCCTTCCTGCCACCCACGGCCCGGCCGCATTGCCGAGCGCCGCGCCGGTGTAGAGCGCGCCGATGATCGACGAGACCGCACGCGCACCGTAAAAATCCATGCACAGCGCCGGCATCAGCGAGACGATGCCGCCGTAGCTCAGGCCCATCCACACCGCGAAGAAGGCCAGCGCGGGGTAGTGCGCCGCGCTCAGCCACAGCAGCATCGACAGGCCGAGCGAGGCCTGCACGCCGACGAGCGCGAGCGGCCGGCCGAAACGGTCGGCCACCGCGCCGATCGCGAAGCGGCCGACCAGGCTGCCGATGCCGATCAGGCCGACGAGCCCGACCGACTGCGCATCGCTCAAGCCCAGGTCACGCGCCGAGGCCGAGAGGTGTGCGAACGGAATGAACATGGCCGGCGCGCCGAGCACGCACATCGCGTACAGCCACAGGAATGAACGGCTGCGCAAGGCCTGCGCGAACGGCGTGCCAGGCACCGTGCCGTCGGCGCGGCGCGCTGCGGCCGGCGCGGGCCGCAGCATCAGTGTCGAGCCGAGCCCGATGACCAGCACGCCAATGGCCAGCGCGACCATCGCGCCGCGCCACTGCCACTGCAAGATCGCCGCAGTGGCGAGCAAAGGCACACCGAAGGTGCCTGCACCGATGCCCGCGCTCGCGATGCCTGCTGCCAAGCCACGCCGGCGCGTGAACCAGGGTTGCACGCAGCCGATGGCCGGCGTGTAGACGAGCGCGATGCCGAGCCCGATGACGACGCCGTAGCTGAGGTAGACGACCCCGATGGATTGTGCAAAGCTAGTAGCGAACAGGCCGGCCGCAATGCACAGCATGCCGGCCGCGCACACCGCACGCGGGCCGAAGCGGTCGGCCAGCATGCCGGCACCGGCG
>JANYFX010000529.1 GCA_025359585.1 Rhizobacter sp.
ATCACTCGCGGTGAGACCAGCGCGCCTTCGGGCTTCTTCAATCTCTTTCTGAGGGATCATTTGTGTCCACTTTCGCGTCTCGTGATGAGCAATCGAACTTCGGCATCACCCTTCAGATGTGGGTGAAATGGTGGATTTCGGGACTGGGTGGGTTTGTGCGACGCCTAACGTTTGACATGAGGGGGCCGCAAAAGGCGCAGCCTTTTGTGGGTCCCCTCGATGGAAGGGTTAGGCGTCGCGGTACCCGACATACGGAACCGTTCCGGACCAGAACTCATTCAGGCTTTGCCACCACCACTGGCTCTCTTTGCCAAGGAGGCGGCAGAAGGCATTCGGCTCCGCACCGTTGTTGCCCCACACGTTCTTCACGGCCTCAAGAACACCGATTGTGGCGAACTCCTTGACCCAGAGTGAACCTTCAAGGTGCAAACGTTCAATGACCGCTGCCACAGCCGGAAAGCACGTGACTTCGTTTGCCCTGTAGAGGGATAGCAGGTGAGCGGCGAATGAACCTGCCGCCACGTACGCCAACTCGGTACCGTGCTCCCTGACGTGCTCGCTCCATTCTTCCGCGAAGGATGGGCACGCACGCACAAGGAGTGGCATTGCTTCAGACTGCCCGATCATTGGCTACGACGCCTAACGTGCGAGGTGAGGGGCAGACAAAAGGCGCAGCCTTTTGGCTGTCCCCTCGACCGACGGGTTAGGGCGGGAGTTGCCGAAGGGCACAAGACAGGTGATGTGAGGAATGGCCGACCGAAACATAGGAGAGTTACGTGTGGGTTGTGAGACGGTGCAGATGTGGTGCCGAAACGCCGCGCCGCGGAAGCGGCGCGCCCACCTTTTGACTACTGAACGGCGCGAAGCGCCTTTCACTCCCTGACCATTCTTGCTGCGCGAAGCGCATTCCATTCTCTGACTATTCAAGGTGTGCGAAGCACGGCTCTTGATTGAATTTGCAGGGCTTCGACCGCGCACCATTCGTACCAGTTCGACTTCTTTGAGCCCGCGTGCGCTCTAACGATTGACATGAGGGGTGCCCGCAGGGCATCCCCTCGATGGAAGGGTTAGGCGTCTCGACAACGAAGCAAAGGAGTGACCAACATGGAATTTAAAACCGCAGAGTACGCAAGGGAGCAAATTCGCACCGTAGCCGCGCGATGGGATGCGGTTTACGGGCCGCGCTTCGATTTTCAGATTGTCGGCCCGGGCGATTCTCGGTCCATCTCTGAGGCGTTGCATTCTTTTGACCCCGAGACGGCAAGTGCGGACGACGTGGCCGTCGTGATCGGGAACGGCTCGTGGGTCGAAATGCCAATGTGTTTGGAGTGCAAAACAGCTACAACTGATGCGGCCGGCTTTGGCGATGAGGACATTGGGGTGGCGTGGTGCTGCGCTCAGTGCATGCGTAGAGCGCTTCGCAAGCTGGCGGGCGACCGTCGCCGCAAGACGCCTAACGTTTGACATGAGGGGTGACCGAAAGGCGCAGCCTTTTGGGCATCCCCTCGATGGAAGGGTTAGGCGTCATTGCTTGCACGCGGGAAACGCGAGTGAGTAGACCAATACTGTTGTGCCGAGACAGTACAGCGCCCTGTAGAGCCATTGATTTACGCGTTCGGTAAAGAGAACCCCGGCGTAACTTTGGATTTCCCATCCCCGCACGAATAGCGTTCCCCAAAGCAAGAGTGAGGCGCCAACAATTTGCAGCCACGAAACCGTTTCGGCGGTGGCGCACCGGCCTAAGCTTCCGATGGCTCGCCCGAACAAGTAGCCTACAGCCGAGGAGAGAAGAACAAGTGCGAGCGACTTGAAGAATGCTTCACGCACGATCTCTGCACCGTGCTTCTGCCTAACAGGCGAATCGCCGATGTAGCCATAGCGAGCGGCATTGTCAGCGTTCTCTACTTCAATGAATCGCTTTGGCCGAAAGAGGAGCAGAAGGCACAGCCGCACCATTTGGACGACAGAGAGTGGTGTTGGGTGACGGTCGGCCATCTTGACGCCTAACGTTTGACATGAGGGGTGACTAAAAGGCGCAGCCTTTTAGGCATCCCCTCGATGGAAGGGTTAGGCATCACTTGGCCACAACTCAACCTCACCCTCGATCTCGACGGGGATGCGGAATGGCAACTCTGCGAGACCGACTGCGCTACGCGCATGAGCCCCTTGCTCTTGGCCGAACACGCTGACGATGAGGTCAGTGAACCCATTGATCACTGCCGGTTGGTGTGTGAACCCTGGGGCAGAGTTGACCATTCCGAAGATTCGGGTCCAACAAGCGATGCGCGAAAGTGAGCCAAGCTCTCTCTTCAGACTTCCGAGAATGGCCATTCCCGTGAGGCGCGCGGCAACGTAGGCTTGGTCTTCAGTGACCTCTGAGCCGACCTTTCCCAAGGGTTGGGCCAAGCTTCCGTCCGTGTTGGTTGGGCCGTGGCCGGAAATGACTGCTCTGGTGCCGACTATGCGCACCCACGGAAACGGCAGCGTGACGCCTGGTGGTAGTTGCAGCGGCGCCGGAAGAACAAGGCCAAGTTCAGCCAGGCGGTTTTCTGGTGTTGACACGGTGCGGCTCCTTGTGACGAGAATTGTTGTGATGCCTAACGTTTGACATGAGGGGTGACCAAAAGGCGCAGCCTTTTGGGCATCCCCTCGATGGAAGGGTTAGGCGTCGCGATTGGAGATAAGCCGTTGCAGCCTGACTTTAGCCTCAGCCCTCGCGGCAGGCCAACTGAAGCCTTGCGAGTGGCGACGGGCATCCTTGCCCGACAAGGCTGCGGCCCCACTGAGTGACTAACATTTGTTCTTGCTCGCGCCTCGGCGCGATCACTGGATTTGCATTTCTTCAACTCGGGTCGAAGCACCGCTTCCTTCCATGTGCCGAACCCCTGTGGCCGGCTGCCACGAGCGTTTGTGCCCGGAGTTTTGAACTCAGTGGTGGGATACCGCGATCGTGGCTCGGATTCACACATACGGTGTTCACGACGCCTAACGTTTGACATGAGGGGTGCTCAAAAGGCGCAGCCTTTTGGGCATCCCCTCGATGGAAGGGTTAGGCGTCGCTGCGCGCAAACAACTGAACCAGTAGCCAACCGAGGAAAAGACCAATGCACGGACCTGCTACCCAGGTAAGCATGACAGAAGAAGACATGGGCC
>JANYFX010000598.1 GCA_025359585.1 Rhizobacter sp.
TGCCCATCGTGTTGCAGGTGCCGGCCGAGCGCGACATGCCGGCTTCGGCCGAGAGGAATTTGTGCAGGTCGATCTCGCCGGCTTTCATCGCTTCGTGCAGCTTCCACACCACCGTGCCGGAGCCGATGTCTTTCCCGTCGAGCTTGCCGTTCAGCATCGGGCCGCCGGTGACCACGATGGCCGGGATGTCGCAGCTCGCCGCGCCCATCAGCAAGGCCGGCGTGGTCTTGTCGCAGCCGGTCAGCAGCACCACGGCGTCGATCGGGTTGCCGCGGATCGCTTCTTCGACATCCATGCTCGCGAGGTTGCGCGTCAACATCGCGGTCGGGCGCAGGTTCGACTCGCCGTTCGAGAACACCGGGAACTCGACCGGGAAACCGCCAGCCTCCGAGACACCGCGCTTCACGTGTTCAGCGATCTTGCGAAAGTGCGCGTTGCACGGCGTCAGCTCCGACCAGGTGTTGCAGATGCCGATGATCGGGCGGCCGTCGAACTCGTGGTCGGGGATGCCCTGGTTCTTCATCCAGCTGCGGTACATGAAGCCGTTCTTGTCCTGGGTGCCGAACCATTCGGTCGAGCGCAGTTTTCGCTTGGGTGTCGTGTCGGTCATGGCAGTCGTTTCGGAAGGGAGCGCGCCGTGAACAGGCGCTGCAGCAGGCAGAACACGAACAGCAGGGCGCCCACGACGATGCGCGTCCACCACGAGCTGAGCGTGCCGTCGAAGGAGATGAGGGTCTGGATGATGCCGAGCATCAACACGCCGAAGAGCGTGCCGGCCACGTAGCCGACGCCGCCGGTCAGCAGCGTGCCGCCGATCACGACGGCGGCGATCGCGTCGAGCTCCAGCCCCATCGCGTGCAGGCCGTAGCCCGAGAGCATGTAGAAGGTGAACACCACGCCGGCCAGCGCCGAGCAGAAACCCGAGAGCGTGTAGACGCCAATGATCGTGGAGCGCACCGGCAGGCCCATCAGCAAGGCAGAGCTTTCGCTGCCGCCGACCGCGTAGACCGCGCGGCCGAACGGTGTGCAGTGCGCGATGAACACGGCCACCAGCAGCACGACGATCGCGATCACCGCGCTGATCGAGATCGACGCGTCGCCCCAGACCGGGATGCGCAGCTGCGACACAGCCGTGTAATACGGGTCGGCGATGCTGATCGAGTCGATGCTGATCACGTAGCAAAGCCCGCGCGCCAGGAACATGCCGGCGAGCGTGACGATGAAGGGCTGCAGCCTGAAACGTTCGATCAGGAAGCCCATGAACGCGCCGAAGGCGGTGCCCATCAGCAGCACCAGCGGCACGGCGAGGGCCGGGCTCCAGCCGTGTTTTTCGACGAGCGAGGCCGAGACGATCGTGGTGAGCGCGATCACCGAACCGACCGAGAGGTCAATGCCGCCGGAGAGGATCACGAAGGTCATGCCGACCGCGACGATGATCAGGAAGGCGTTGTCGATCAGCAGGTTCAGGAACACCTGCAAAGAGAAGAATCCGGTGTAGGTGACGGAGCCGAGCGTGGCCATCGCGAAGAACAGCGAGATGGTGGCGGCGAGCGGCAGGTACTTGGGATTGATCCGAGTGGCTTTCGGCGTAGCCACAACTTTCGGTGCGGCTTCCGCCCCCGGCGTCACCACCGCGCTCACGAACGCACCTCACCGCGCGGCTGTCGCTGCACCCAGCCGCGCACCGCGCTTCTGAACTCGGCCGACTGCAGCAGCATCACGAAGAAAACGACCACCGCCTTGACGACGAGGTTGATCTCGGGCGGCACGCCGAGCGAGTAGATCGCATACGTCAGCGTCTGGATGATCAGCGCGCCGATCAGGCTGCCGACGAGGCTGAAGCGCCCGCCCGTCAGCGCCGTGCCACCGAGCGTGACGGCGAGGATCGCGTCCAGCTCCAGCAACTGGCCGGCGTTGTTGCCGTCAGCGCTCGTCACGTTCGAGCTGATCAAGAGCCCCGCGATGCCGGCACACACGCCGCAGAACGCGTAGACGCCGATGACGATGCGCCGCGCCTGGATGCCGGCCACGCGCGCCGCGCTCGGGTTGATGCCGACCGCCTGGATGAACAGGCCGAGCGCGCTGCGCGTGATCACGGCGTACAGCGCCGCGAACACCGCCGCCACGATGAAGAGCGAGAACGGCAGGCCGAACAGGTGGCCGCTGCCGAGAAAATAGTACGGCGCGTAATAGATCGTGATGATCTGCCCGCCGGTGATCAGCTGCGCGATGCCGCGGCCCGCGACCATCAGGATCAGCGTCGCGATGATCGGCTGCATGCCAACACGCGCGACCAATACGCCGTTCCACCAGCCGCACACCAGCGCGACCAGCAGGGCAGCCACGATCGCCAGCGGCATAGGGAAGCGGCTCGTGTGCGTGGCCACACCGTCGGTGACGACGAGCGCACCGCCGATCATCCAGGCCGCGAGCGCGGCGGCGATGGCGACGACAGCGCCGACCGAGATGTCGATGCCACGCGTGGCGATCACGAGCGTCATGCCGAGCGAGACCAGCATCAGCGGCGCAGCGCGGTTCAGGATGTCGATCAGGCTGCCGTAGAGGTGGCCACCGCGCCACTCGATGCGCAGGAAGTCGGCGTTGAACGCGGCGTTCAACGCGAGCAAAAGGAACAGCGTGAACAGTGGCCACGCCAGCGGGTGGCGGAAGGCGCGGGCCAGGCGGTCGGCAGTGGCCTCACGCATGCTCGTGCTCCGCCGCGATCAATTCGTACACCGCGTCTTCGCTGCTGCCGGCCGGCAGCTCGCCGACCTTGCGCCGGTCGCGCAACACGGCGATGCGGTGCGAGACACGCACGACCTCGCTCATCTCCGACGAGATGAAGAGCACGGCCATGCCGTTCTGCGCGAGGCGCAGGATCTCGTCCATGATTTCCTGCTTGGCCGCCACGTCGATGCCACGGGTGGGCTCGTCGAGGATCAACAAGCGCGGCTCGGTCGCGAGCCAGCGCGCGATCATCGCCTTCTGCTGGTTGCCGCCCGAGAGCAGGCCGATCGGCGTTTCGACGCTCGCCGTCTGGATGCCCAGCGCCTTCACGAAACGCTCGGCCAGCACGACCTGCTCGGCGCGCGGAATGAAACGCCGCACACCGAGCCGCGCCTGCAAGGCGAGTGCGATGTTTTCGCGCACCGAGAGCTCGGCCACGATGCCGTCGGTCTTGCGTTCTTCGGGGCACAGCGCCAGGCCGAGCGCGATCGCGTCGGCCGGGCTCGTGAACTGCACTGCCTGGCCGTCGACCTGCAACGTGCCCTGGTCGGGCGAGGCGAGGCCGAACAACAAACGTGCGAGTTCGGTGCGGCCGGCGCCGAGCAGGCCGGCGAGGCCGACCACCTCACCGGCGCGCAGACTCAGGTCGAGCGGGAACAGCTGGCCGGCCTGGCCGAGGCCTTCGGCTTGCAACAAGACAGGCTCGCTCGCGTCGAGCATGGACAACGCGGCAGCGCTCGCCACCGAAGCCGCGAACTCGCGGCCCAGCATCGCGCTGATCAGCGCCTGCGGGCCGAGTTCGGCCGCCTTCCATTCGCCGACCCATTCGCCGTTGCGCAGCACCGTGATGCGGTCCGACACCGCGTACATCTGGTTCAGGAAGTGGGTGACGAACACGATCGCCAGACCTTCACCACGCAGCCGGCGCAGCACCGCGAACAGCTTCTGCACTTCGTCGTCGTCGAGGCTCGAGGTCGGCTCGTCGAGGATCAGCACTTTCGCTTCGACACCGAGCGCGCGGGCGATCGCGACCATCTGCTGCACGGCGACCGAGCAGCTCGACAACAACTGCGTCACGTCGATGTCGAGGCCGATGCGCCCGAGCAGCTCGCGCGCCCGCAGGTTGACGGCCGACCAGTCGATGCGAAAGCCCTGCAGCGCGCCGCAGCGCGGGTAACGCCCCGCGAAGATGTTCTCGGCGACCGTGAGGTTCGGGCACAGGTTCACCTCTTGATAAACCGTGCTGATGCCGAGCTTCTGCGCTTCCAGAGGCGAGGCCGGGCGGATCGGCCGGCCTTCGAGCAGCATCTGGCCGCCGCTCGATTCGAGCACGCCGGTCAGCAGCTTGATCAGGGTCGACTTGCCGGCGCCGTTCTGGCCCATCAGCGCGTGGATCTCGCCGGGGTAAAGCCGCAGCTTCACGTCGCGCAGCACGCTGACATCGCCAAAGCGTTTGTCGATGCCGCTGAGTTCGAGAACGGGCGTGCTCATCACGGCATCACTTGTTCTTGTTGTAGACATCGACGAACACCGCCGCCAGCAGCACCAGGCCTTTGATGACCTGCTGGTAGTCGATGCCCACGCCGAGGATCGACATGCCGTTGTTCATCACGCCCATGATGAAAGCGCCGATCACCGCGCCCATCACCTTGCCCACGCCGCCCGAGGCCGAGGCACCGCCGATGAAACACGCGGCGATCACGTCGAGCTCGAAGCCGAGGCCGGCCTTCGGCGTGGCGGTGTTCAGCCGCGCGGCGAACACCAGGCCGGCGAGCGCCGCCAGCGCACCCATGTTGACGAAGGTGAGGAAGGCGAGCCGCTGCGTCTTGATGCCCGACAGCCGCGTGGCTTTCTCGTTGCCACCGAGCGCGTAGATGCGCCGGCCGACCGTGGTGCGCGTCGTCACGAAGTCGTAGGCCACGATCAACACGGCCATCACGATCAGCACGTTCGGCAACCCCTTGTACGAGGCCAGCAGCCAGCTGAAGTACAGGATGATCGCGGCGAAGACCGCGTTCTTCAGCACGAAGAACACGAAGGGCTCGGCCTCCATGCCGTGCCGCACGAGCTGGCCACGGCCGCGCACCTTGAACAGCACCAGCAGCACGGCAGCCACCGCGCCGATCACGAGCGAGGTGGTGCGCAGCGTTTCGCCACCGAGCGGGTCGGCGATGAAGCCAGAACTCAGCTTCTGGAACAGCTCGGGAAACGGCCCGACCGACTGCCCCGCGAGCAAGGCCAGCGTGAGCCCCTTGAACACCAACATGCCGGCGAGCGTGACGATGAACGACGGGATGCGCGCGAACGCCACGAACCAGCCTTGCGCCGCGCCGATGGCCGCGCCGACCACGATGCACAGCAGCGTCGTCGGCACGAAGTGCCATTCGTACTCGACCATCAACACCGCCGCCAGCGCGCCGATGAAACCGCAGACCGAACCGACCGACAAGTCGATGTGGCCAGCCACGATCACGAGCAGCATGCCCAGCGCCATGATGACGATGTAGCTGTTCTGCAGCAGCAGGTTGGTCAGGTTCAGCGGGCGCAGCAGCGTGCCGTCGGTCAGCACCTGGAACAGCGCCATGATCGCGACCAGCGAGATCAGCATGCCGTACTCGCGCAGGTTGTTCTTGATGAAGCCGGCGTGCGAGCGCGGAGCGTTCGCGGGCTGGTTGGTCACGGCCTTGTCAGTCGGCATGAACCGAACTCCCCGAGTTGACGATGGCCCGCATGATGCGCTCCTGCGACGCTTCGGCCGCCGTGAATTCGGCGACGAAGCGGCCTTCGTTCATCACGTAAATGCGGTCGCACATGCCGAGCAGTTCGGGCAGTTCCGATGAAATGAAAAGCACACCTTTGCCCTCGCTCGCGAGTTGCTCGATGATGGTGTAGATCTCGTACTTGGCGCCCACGTCGATGCCACGCGTGGGCTCGTCGAGCATCAGCAGTTCGGGCTGCGTGAACAACCACTTGCTCAGCACCACCTTCTGCTGGTTGCCACCCGACAGGTTGACGACGTGCTGGTTCACGCCCGCGCAGCGGATGTTCAATGCGGCCCGGTAGTCGGTTGCGACCTTGAACTCGCGGCCGGTGTCGATCACGCCCGCTTTGGCCACGGCCCCGAGGTTGGCGAGCGTGATGTTCTTGCCGATCTCCTCTTCGAGCACCAGGCCGCAGCCCTTGCGGTCTTCGGTCACGTAGGCGATGCCATGGTCGATGGCCTTGCGCACGCTGCTCACGTCGACCACCTTGCCATGCATCGACACCGAACCGCTGATGCGTTGGCCGTAGGAGCGGCCGAACACGCTCATCGCGAACTCGGTGCGGCCGGCGCCCATCAGCCCGGCGATGCCGACGATTTCGCCGCGCCGCACCTGCAGGTTCACGCCCCTGATCTGTTCGCGCTCGGGGTGCAGCTCGTGGTGCACACGCCAGTCGCGCACCTCGAACACGGTTTCGCCGATGTTCGGCGTGCGCTGCGGAAAGCGGTGCGCCATGTCGCGCCCGACCATGCCTCGGATGATGCGGTCTTCGCTGACGGGCGCGCCGCGGCAGTCGAGCGTTTCGACGGTGCTGCCGTCGCGCAGCACCGTGATCGAGTCGGCCACCTTGGCGATCTCGCCGAGCTTGTGCGAGATCAATATCGCCGCCACGCCCTGTGCCTTCAGTTCCAGCAGCAGGTCGAGCAGCGCGTCGCTGTCGCTTTCGTTCAGGCTCGCGGTGGGCTCGTCGAGGATCAGCAGTCGGACCTTCTTCGACAGCGCCTTGGCAATCTCCACCAGCTGTTGTTTGCCGATGCCCAGGTCGTCGACCAGCGTGGTCGGCGATTCTTTCAGGCCGACCTTGGCGAGCAGCTCGCGGGTTCGGGCGTAGGCGGCGAACCAGTCGATCACACCGGCGTGTGCGATCTCGTTGCCGAGAAAGATGTTCTCTGCGATCGAGAGCAGCGGCACGAGGGCCAGCTCCTGGTGAATGATGATGATGCCGAGCGCTTCGCTGTCGGCAATGCCCTTGAAGCGGCGCGGTGTGCCTTCGAAGTGGATCTCGCCTTCGAAGCTGCCCGAGGGGTACACACCGCTCAGCACCTTCATAAGCGTCGACTTGCCGGCGCCGTTTTCGCCGACCAGCGCGTGGATCTCGCCGGCACGCACCACGAGGTTCACGTCGGCCAGTGCCTTCACGCCGTGAAACGCCTTGCTGATGCCACGCATCTCCAGGATCTTGCCGTCGCTTTGCACCCCTTCACCTCCGAGCCAACCCTGCCAGATGCCAAGTTCACAGCGCGGGCGGCTCGCACCCGCGCGCTGCTTCCGATCAACGCTTACTTGATCTGGCTCTCGGTGTAATAACCACCGTCGATCAGCACCTGCTTCCAGTTCGAGATGTCGACGCTGACCGGCTTGAGCAGGTACGAAGGCACGACCTTCACGCCGTTGTTGTAGGTCTTGGTGTCGTTGACCGCCGGTGCCTTGCCCGAGAGCATGGCGTCGACCATCGCGACCGTCACCTTGGCGAGTTCACGCGTGTCCTTGAACACGGTCGAGGTCTGTTCCTTCTTCAGGATCGACTTGACCGAAGGCACCTCGGCGTCCTGCCCCGTCACCACCGGCATCGCCAGCTTGGCCGTGCCGTAGCCCACGCCCTTGAGCGAAGAGATGATGCCGATCGACAGGCCGTCGTAGGGCGAGAGCACCGCGTCCACGCGGTCTTTCGTGTAGTAGGCCGAGAGCAGGTTGTCCATGCGCGCTTGCGCGACGGCGCCGTCCCAGCGCAGCGTGGAGACCTTGTCCATGCCGAGCTGCTTGCTGCGCACCACGAGCTTGCCGCTGTCGATGTAGGGCTTGAGCACCGACATCGCGCCGTTGAAGAAGAAGAAGGCGTTGTTGTCGTCGGGTGAGCCGCCGAACAGTTCGATGTTGAACGGGCCCTTGCCGGCCTTCAGGTCGAGCGCCTTCTCGATGTAGCCGGCCTGCAAGACGCCGACCTGGAAGTTGTCGAAGGTGGCGTAGTAGTCGACGTTCTTCGAGTTCTTGATCAGCCGGTCGTAGGCGATGACCTTGACGCCCTTGTCGGCCGCCTTCTGCAAGGCATTTGACAGCGTGGTGCCGTCGATGGCGGCGATCACCAGCACCTTCGCGCCCTTGGTGACCATGTTCTCGATCTGCGCGAGCTGATTCGGGATGTCGTCGTCGGCGTATTGCAGGTCGGCCTTGTAGCCCTTTTCTTTCAGCACCTTGACCATGCTGTCGCCGTCGGAGATCCAGCGCGCCGAAGACTTGGTGGGCATCGACACGCC
>JANYFX010000600.1 GCA_025359585.1 Rhizobacter sp.
GGCTTCGGGCTTGGCGCGCACGGTCGAGAGGTAAGGCTCGTAGGTCATCGCGGCGTCGAGGTCACCGGCGTTGGCGACGAAGGCGTTGGCCGCGGCCTGCGGCTCGAGCGTCACGACCTTCACGTCTTTCACCGACAGGCCGTTTTTCTTCAGCATCCAGGCCAGCGTGAAATACGGCGCCGTGCCGGGCGCGGACGCGGCCACGGTCTTGCCCTTCAGGTCGGCGATCTTCGCGGTGCTGTTGCGCGTGACCATGCCGTCGGCACCAAAGCTCTTGTCGAGCTGGAAGATCTGCGTGGTGGCCACGCCGTTGGCGTTCCAGACGACCCAGGTTTCGACCGTGGTGGCGGCGCACTGCACGTCGCCCGAGGCGATCGCCAGGTGGCGGTCTTTCTGCGGGATCTTCTTGATCGACACGTCGAGCCCGAACTTCTTGAACAGACCGGCCTCGTTGGCGAGCGTCAGCGGGGCGAAGCCGGTCCAGCCCGACATCGCGATCGTGACCTTGGTGTCCTGGGCGAAAGCGGGTGCGGCGGCGGCGATCAGGCCGGCAAGGGCGGCGAGCTTGGCAAGCTTGAAGATCATCATCTCTCCTGGGCGTGGGGTGGGTGCGTTGCCTGATGCAAGGCGCGTGCCGGAGTCTACACTTTGGCCCTGACTTGTCTAGACCACTTCGGAGCCCGCCGCCCATGGATTCGACGCTCTACACGCTGCACCGCGGCAGCCTGCCCCTGCTGGTGTCATTCCCGCACGTCGGCACACAGATCCCCGACTCGCTTGCGGGGCGCATGACGCCCGAGGCGCTGCAGCTCGCCGATGTGGACTGGCACTTGCCGCAGCTCTACGCTTTCGCCAAGGCGATGGGCGCGAGCCTGCTGAGCGCCCGTTTCGCCCGCCACGTGATCGACCTGAACCGCCCGCCCGAAGGCACGAGCCTGTACCCGGGGCAGGACGTGACCGGGTTGCTGCCGCTCGACACCTTCCGCAAGGAGCCGCTGTATCGGCCGGGCCAGGCGCCGGTGGCGGCAGAAGCCGAGGAGCGCCGCGAGCGCTACTGGCAGCCATACCACGACGCGCTGCGCGCCGAGCTCGAGCGGCTGCGCGCGGCGCAGGGCTCGGTCGTGTTGTGGGACGCGCATTCCATCGCGAGCCGGCTGCCGCGCTTCTTCGACGGCAAGCTGCCCGACATGAACCTGGGCACCGCCGACGGGCGGTCTTGTGCGCCGCATCTGCAGGCGGCGGCCGAGGCCATGCTGCAGCAGCAATCGGCGTTCACGCACGTCAGCAACGGCCGCTTCAAGGGCGGCCACATCACGCGCCATTACGGAGCGCCGAAGAATGGCGTTCACGCGCTGCAGCTCGAGATGTGCCAGAGCACCTACATGGACGAGACCGCGCCGTTCGCCTACCGGCCCGATCTGGCGGCGCAGGTCCAGCCGCTGCTTCGGGGCATGCTCGACGCGGTGATGAAAGCGCGCGCCGGCTGAGCGCGCGTATCGTCGGCGCTCAGTGCAGCGCCGTCTGCACGCCGCGGTGGATGCGCGCGCGCAAGGGGCTCGCGCCTATCGCATACGACAGTTCGGCCGGATGGTCGACATCCCAGAGGCACAGGTCGGCTTGTTTGCCGACTTCGACGCTGCCGTGCGTGGCCGACAGGCCGAGCGCCGTGGCCGCGTGGCGCGTGACGCCGAGCAAGGCCTCGGCGGGCGTCAGCCGGAACAGCGTGCAGGCCATGTTCATCATCAGCGGCAAGTGCGTGCCGGGGCTGGTGCCGGGGTTGCAGTCGGTCGACACCGCCATCGGCACGCCGTGCTGGCGCAGCAGCGCGATCGGTGGCACGCGCGTGTCGCGCAGGAAGTAAAACGCGCCGGGCAACATCACCGCGACCGTGCCGGCACGCGCCATTGCGATCACGCCGGTTTCGTCGAGGTGCTCCAGGTGGTCGGCCGACAGGGCGCCGAACTCGGCGGCGAGCGCCGCGCCGCCCTGATTCGACAGCTGCTCGGCGTGCAGCTTGACCGGCAGGCCTTGCGCGCGCGCTGCTTCGAACACCCGCCGCGTTTGTGCCGGCGTGAAACCGATGGTCTCGCAGAAGGCGTCGACCGCATCGGCGAGCTTGAGCCGCGCCGCCTCCGGCAGGATGTGTTCGACGATCTCGTCGATGTAGGCGTCGGGCCGGCCTGCGAATTCCGGCGGCACGGCGTGGGCGGCGAGCAGTGTGGTGCGCACGTCGATAGGGAAATGTTCACCGAGTTCGCGCGCGACGCGCAGGCACTTCAGCTCGGCCTTCTGCGACAGGCCGTAGCCCGACTTGATCTCGACCGTGGTGACACCGTGCTGCATCAGGCTGCGCAGGCGGCGTGCCGACTGGGCGAGCAGGTCGGCGCTCTGCGCGTCGCGGGTCTGGCGCAGCGTCGAGAGGATGCCGCCGCCGGCCTTGGCGATGTCTTCGTAGCTCGCGCCTTGCAAGCGCATCTCGAACTCGCGCGATCGGTCGCCGGCATAGACGAGGTGGGTGTGGCAGTCGATCAGACCGGGGGTGAGCAAGGCGCCTTCGGCATCGAGTTCGGCGGCCACCGGCACCGCGGCATTCAGCTGGTCGGCGCGGCCGACGCCGACGATGCGGCCGTTCGTGATGGCCACGATGCCGGCGGCCGAGACGGCGCAGGCGTCGTCGGTGCAGGTGACGACGCGCGCATTCCGAATGAGCAGGTCGATGTGGGGCGGCTGGGTGTTCGGCATGGCGGCTCAGACCTCGCGCAGCAGTTGGCTTCGTGCGGCGACGAATCGTTCGCAGGCCGCGCCTTCGAGCGCGTGCCGGCCGCAGTTGACGCGCTGCTGCCCGCCTACCCACACGTCGCGCACGGTGTTGCGGCCGTGGCTGGCGAAGACGTGGTTCGCGAGCGCCTGCGGTGGGCTCAGGCCGGCGAGTGAGTGCGCCACATCGAGCACGACGAAGTCGGCCTGCGCGCCGACCGCGAGCGCACCAACGGGCCGGCCGGTGGCGCGCGCGCCGCCGCTCGCGCTGGCAAGCCAGAGTTGGTCGGCGATCTGCGGGTGACGGGCGCTCGCGAGCACGTTGCGTTGTTGGCGGGTGAGGCGCTGCGCGTATTCGAGCAGCCGCAGCTCTTCGGCCGCATCGACGCTGGCATGGCTGTCGGAGCCGATGCCCCAATGGCCATTCGCAGCAGCCCAGCCGACCGCATCGAACACACCGTCGCCGAGGTTCGCTTCGGTGCTGGGGCACACGCCGATGGTCGCGCCCGTGGCCGCCGCAGCGCGGGTTTCGGCGGCGTCCATGTGAGTGGCGTGCACGAGGCACCAGCGTTCGTCGACGGCCGCGTGGTCGAGCAGCCATTGGACCGGGCGCTGGCCGCTCCAGGCGACGCAGTCCTGCACCTCTTGCGCCTGCTCGGCGATGTGGACGTGGATCGGCGCGGTGGGGTCGATCGAGTTGAGGCCTGAGACCAATTCGGCCAGCGCTTCTTGGGCCACGGCGCGCAATGAGTGCGGTGCCACGCCGGCGCGTGCGCCCTGCGCGCGGATGCGTTCGACGATGCGCAGCAAACCGTCGACACCGTTGATGAAACGCCGCTGGTCGGCCCGCGGTGGCAGCGCACCGAAGCCGGCGTTCTGGTACAGCACCGGCAGCAGCGTGATGCCGATGCCGGCGCGCTGTGCTGCGGCGAGCAGGCGCAGCGACATTTCCGCCGGCTCCCCATACCGCTCGCCCGAAGCGTCGTGGTGCAGGTAGTGGAACTCGCAGACCGAGGTGTAGCCGGCCTGCAGCATCTCGACGTACAGGTGCGTCGCGATGTCTTGGAGCTGTTCCGGCGAGATCGACTGCGCGAAGCGGTACATCAGGTCGCGCCAGGTCCAGAAGCTGTCGTTGCCGCTGCCCGCGCTGCGGTACTCGGACAGGCCGGCGAAGGCGCGCTGGAAGGCGTGCGAATGCAGGTTGGGCATGCCTGCGATCAACGGGCCGGCGGCGCGCGGAATCAGTGCGACTGTCGACGCGTCGACACTTCGCACGTCAGTCAGTCGGCCGGTTTCGTCCCAGACGAGCAGCACGTCGCGGGCCCAGCCGTCGGGCAGCAAGGCATGCGCGGCGAAGAGCGCTCGGTTCGGTGCGAGGGGCGCGGTCATGGGCTTCGATCGTGGCACAAACGGACGAGCAGCAACGCACCGGTGGGCTGCGGCGTCACGCTGATGCGCGGTGGCAGCTCTCGCCACAACAAGGCCTGCATTGGACCGAGTGTCTCGGACGATGAGCCGCTGACGAGCCACTCACCCTCACTGCACAGCAGCAGCGTGACATCGGCACTCGCTGGCTCGAAAGCGCTGTGGTGCACGGTCACGTCGGCGGTCCACGCGCTGCGCCGCGTCATCACGTTGAAGTCGCTGCTCGCGCCGTCGAGGAGCGTTGCGGAAAGCGGGGTTTCGCCGCCGAAGCGAAACGGAACGAGCGCGTGGTCAAGGCGATGGTCGAGCTCACCGCCGTTGGAACGCAAGCGCATCCCCGCGCCGCGCAACAACACGATGCTGCGGTCGATTCCGGCGAAGGCCGAGAACGGCGCGTCGCGTTCGACTTCGGCCATGCTGAAACGCCAGTCGAAGTCACCCGCACCCGCATCTTTCGGCCCGACCGCGATCTCGCGCGTGATCCCTGCGCCGTTCTTCCACGGCTGTGGGGCGATGCGGCGCAGGTCGAAGCGCTCGAGCGGCGAACTCACGCGCCGAGCATCGGCAGTTTGAGCCCCTGCGCACGCGCTGTCTGCGCCGCGAGTTCGTAGCCGGCGTCGGCGTGGCGCATCACGCCCGAGCCGCTGTCGTTGACGAGCACCCGCGCCAGGCGTTTGGCTGCGGCCTCGCTGCCGTCCGCCACGATCACCATGCCGGCGTGCTGCGAATAGCCCATGCCGACGCCGCCGCCGTGGTGCAGCGAGACCCAGGTGGCGCCGCCGGCCACGTTGAGCAGCGCGTTGAGCAGCGGCCAGTCGGAAACGGCATCGGTGCCGTCTTTCATCGATTCGGTTTCGCGGTTCGGGCTGGCGACCGAGCCGGTGTCGAGGTGGTCGCGGCCGATCACGATCGGCGCCTTCAGCTCGCCGGTTCGCACCATCTCGTTGAACGCCAGGCCGGCCAGGTGCCGCTCGCCGAGCGCGAGCCAGCAGATGCGTGCCGGCAGGCCCTGGAACGCGATGCGCTCGCCGGCCATGTCGAGCCAGC
>JANYFX010000613.1 GCA_025359585.1 Rhizobacter sp.
CGATCTCGGGCCTGGCCAGCGCCGACTACGAACACGACGCGTGGGGCGTGGACGTGTCCGTCAGCGGCTCGCAAAAGGGTTTGATGCTGCCGCCGGGAATCAGCTTCAACGCGCTCTCGCCGCGTGCGCTCGAAGCGAACAAAACGGCGAAGCTGCCGCGCGCCTTCTGGGCCTGGGACGAGATCGTCGAGATGAACAAGGACGGCTACTGGCCGTCCACGCCGAACACCAATTTGCTCTACGGCCTGAACGAAGCGCTCGACATGCTTCGCAGCGAAGGCCTGCCGCAGGTCTTCGCACGCCACCAGCGCTGGGCCGCCGGCGTGCGCGCTGCGGTGAACGCGTGGGGCTTGGCCGTGCAGTGCGCCGACCCAACCGCCTACTCGCCGATATTGACCGGCGTGATCCTGCCCGAAGGCGTGGACGCCGACGCGGTGCGGCGCCTGATCCACGAGCGTTTCGACCTCTCGCTCGGCACCGGCCTAGGCAAGCTGAAAGGCCGCATGTTCCGCATCGGCCACCTCGGCGACAGCAACGACCTGACCCTGCTCGCCACCGTGGCCGGCTGCGAGATGGGGCTGAAGCTGGCCGGTGTGAAGCCGGTCCACAGCGGTGTGCAGGCCGCGATGGAGCACTTCGCGAACCACCCGGCGCCCACCCTCGTCAAGAACAACACTTGAGACAACGGAAGACCAGCATGCAACGACGCACCCTCATTCAAGCCTTCGGCGGCGCGGCTGCCACGCTCGGCGCACCAAGCCTGTTCGCGCAGGAGTGGCCGAACGCGCCGGTGCGCATCATCGTCGGCTTCCCACCCGGCGGTGGCACCGATGCCCTGGCACGCGTGGTGGCACAGAAGCTCACCGTCATGTGGAACCAGCAGGTGATCGTGGAGAACAAGGGCGGCGTGGCCGGCGTGCTCGCGGCCGAATACGTGGCGCAGCAGCCCAGCGACGGCAGCACGCTGCTGATGGCGCACATCAACAGCCACGCGCTCGCGCCCAGCCTGCAGCCGAAACTGCGCTACAGCGTGGAGCGACACTTCGTGCCGATCGTGATGGTCGGCGTGACACCGAACCTGCTGATCGCGCATCCCGGTCAATCGGCCAAGACCGTTCCCGAGATCGTCGCGCTGTGCAAGGCCGAGCCTGGCAAGGTGAGCTTCGGCTCGGCCGGCCAGGGGTCGGCCCAGCACCTGGCGCTGGAGATGTTCAAGCTGCAGGCCAAGGTCGATGCCATCCACGTGCCCTACAAGGGCAGTGGCCCGCTGCTGACCGACCTGATGGGCGGGCAGATCCAGTACAGCTTCGAGACCATGACAGCGGCCACGCCGCACGTGAAGAGCGGCAAGGTGCTCGGCGTGGCGCAAACCCGCGCCAAACGGGCCAAGGGCCACCCGACCGTGCCGACGATGCAGGAGCAGGGCTTCCCCGGTTTCGAGGCGACCACCTGGTACGGGCTGGTCGGGCCGGGCAAGCTGCCGACGCCGATCGCGCAGAAGATCAACCACGACGTGAACACCATCCTCGCGATGCCCGACGTGCAGGAGCGGCTCGACACCTACGGCGCGGAAGACGGCGGCGGTTCGTCGGAGAAGTTCGCGCAGTTCATTCGCAGCGAGATCACGAAGTGGGCGAAGGTGGTGAAGGAGGGCAATGTGAAAGTTGACTCCTGACTCGTCGCTTGCGACGACTGAGCGGTGCTGGCGAGGCCATCGGGTGACCGCCTCCGTTCGTGTCCCCCGTCTGGGCTTCGCCCAGCCTCCTCCTTGACCTCTCTACGCCGGTCACCCGACGCCCTCGCCAGCGGGCACCCTCGTAGCGTGCGACGAAACACCAGTGGTGGCAGCGCTGCGTCGCGCTCCGCTCCTAACGCAAGCGCGCCATCAACCCCGCAGTAGACGCATCGAGCCCCACCACGTCCCCCGTGGCCAGCCGGGGCAGCAGGTCGTTGCACAACGCCTTGCCAAGTTCAACGCCCCACTGGTCGAAGCTGTTGATGCCCCACAGCGCGCCACTGGTGAACACGCGGTGTTCGTACAGTGCAATCAGCGCGCCGAGCGAACGCGGCGTGAGCTGGTCCAGCACGAAGGTCGTGCTCGGGCGATTGCCAGGGAAGGTGCGGTGGCGCGCGAGCGTCAGCGCATCGAGTTCCTTCGAGGCGGTCGGCGCTTTTTCGCTCTGCGCCTGCTCGGTGCTCTTGCCTTGCATCAGCGCCTGCGACTGCGCCAGCCCGTTGGCGAGCAGCATGATGTGCTGGCGCTCCAACTGCTCCAGCAGCGGGCCGTGCAGGTCGGAGAGGCCGTGCGTCGGGTGCTTGACGAGGATGAACTCGACCGGGATCACGTCGGTGCCCTGGTGCAGCATCTGGAAGTAAGCGTGCTGGCCGTTGGTGCCGGGTTCGCCCCACACGACCGGGCTGGTCGCATAAGGCAGCGGCTCGCCATCGAGGTCCACTCGTTTGCCGTTGCTTTCCATCTCGAGCTGCTGCAGGTACGCCGGCAGCCGCTTCAAGCCCTGGTGATACGGCGCCACACTGCGGCTCGTGAAACCGTGGAAGTTGCGGTACCAGACATCGAGCAGGCCCAGCAGCAGCGGCAGGTTCTTGCTCGCGGGGGCGTGCGCGAAGTGCTCGTCCATCGCGTGCGCGCCGTCCAGCAGCGCGCGGAAGTTGTCGGCGCCGATGGCGAGTGCGATCGGCAGGCCGATCGCCGACCACAGCGAGTAACGGCCGCCGACCCAGTCCCAGAAGCCGAAGGTCGTGGTGATGCCGAAGTCGGCCGCGGCCTTGACGTTGGTGGTGGTGGCGACGAAATGTTTGGCGGTGTCGCTGCCGCCGTTGGCGACGAACCAGGCTTTCGCGGCCATCGCGTTGGCCAACGTCTCCTGCGTCGTGAAGGTCTTGCTCGCGATGATGAAGAGCGTCTCGCTCGCCTTGAGCTTGCGCAGCACCGGCGTGATGTCGTGACCGTCTACGTTGGAGACGAAGTGCAGCGTGAGTCCCGGGTGCGCAAAAGCGTCGAGCGCGGGCACCACCATCTGCGGCCCGAGGTCGCTGCCGCCGATGCCGATGTTGACGATGTGGCGTATGCCACTCGCCTGCGTGTCGCGCACCGTTTCCACGTAGGCGAGCATCGCGCCGAGCACCTGTTCGACCTCGGGCAACGAGCGCCCGAGCGCCGAGTTGTGCGGCGCACGCAAGGCTGCATGCAAGACGGCGCGGCCTTCGGTTGTGTTGATCGGTGCGCCGGCAAACATCGCATCGCGCCGCGCTTCGACGCCGCACTCGCGCGCCAGGTCGAGCAGGAAACGTTGGGTCGCGAGGTCGATGCGGTTCTTCGACAGGTCGGCAAACACTTCGGGTGCTTCGACACCGAAAGCTTCGAAACGCCCCGGGTCACGCGCGAACGCTTCGCGCACGTCGAAGTCGCGGCCGTGCGCTTCGAAGTGGCCTTTCAGCGCACCCCAGGCTTGCGTGCGATCACACCTCGTGAAGCCGCTCATTTCATCCCCTCGATCATCTTGTCGAGCCGGCCGGCGTCGGCCGCGAAACCGCGAATGCCTTCGGCGAGTTTTTCGGTGGCCATCGCGTCTTCGTTGAGCGCGTAGCGAAAGCTCGCTTCGTTGAGCGTCACAGCGTGGATCTTCGCGCCGCGGGCCGCGGCAGGGTCGAGCGCACGCGGCAACGCGGCTTCGCTGTTCTGCAGCGCGGCGAGCAGGTCGGGGCTGATCGTCAGCAGGTCGCAGCCGGCCAGCGCCGCGATCTGGCCGACGTTGCGAAAGCTCGCGCCCATCACTTCGGTCGTGACGCCGAACTTCTTGTAGTAGGTGTAGATCTGCGCGACCGACTTCACGCCAGGGTCGTTGGCGCTGGAACTCAAGGCTTCGTCCCATGCGCTGCCGGCAGCCTTCTTGTGCCAGTCGTAGATGCGGCCGACGAACGGTGAAATCAGCGTCACACCCGCATCGCCGCAAGCCACCGCCTGGCAGAAAGAAAACAACAGCGTCAGGTTGCAGTGCATGCCCTCGTGTTCGAGGATGCGCGCGGCCTGAATGCCTTCCCAGGTCGACGCGATCTTGATCAAGACCCGCTCGCGGCTCACGCCGGCCTGTTCGTACAGCGCCATGATGTGGTGGGCACGCGCCACGGTGGCCGCGGTGTCGAAGCTCAGGCGTGCGTCGACTTCGGTCGAAACCCGGCCCGGCACGATCTTCAGAATCTCCAGGCCGAAGCGCACCAGCACCTCGTCGACGATGACATCAACGCGTTCGCGCTTGTGCGCCGCCACCGCCGCCGCGAGCAGCGGCGCGTACTCGGGCTGTTGCACCGCCTTCAGGATCAGCGACGGGTTGGTGGTGGCGTCGCGTGGCGCGAACTGGGCCAGTTCCTTGAAGTTGCCGGTGTCGGCAACCACGGTCGTGCACTGTTTGAGCTGGTCGAGCTGGTTCATGGCCGCAAGGTCAACGCTTCGAAGCGTCCATTAGAACCCCGGTGCGTGGCGATTGGCAGGCTTCGGCCTCAAGTTGTTTGCCGAAAGTAACCGCGCCCGCGGCCGGAAAACGGCCCTACGCGGCGACCACCGACAAACCGTGCCCTGCCAGCCGCAGGCTGACGACATCGCCCGGCTTCCAGACCCGCTCCACGTCGGTCGACACGACGAAGATCGCGCCGAGTTCGGTCGCGAAGGTGTATTCGTGAAAGCTGCCGAGGTAGGCGCTTTTTTCGACCGTGCCGGCCAGCTCGCCCGCACCCGGCGGCAGCACCTGCCAGGCCTCGGGCCGCACCGCCACCTTGACCTTTCCTGCGGCCAGCACCTGCGCCTGGGTGCGCGGCAACGTGATCGGGCCGAGCCGCACCGAACCGTCGACGGCCGAAGCACCGTCGAACAACATCGCCTCGCCCATGAAGCCGGCGACGAACTCGCTGCCCGGGCGCTCGTACAGATCGTGCGGCGTGCCGGCCTGGGCGATCACGCCGTGGTCCATCACGATGATCTGGTCGCTGACCGCGAGCGCTTCGCTCTGGTCATGGGTGACGTAGGCGACGGTCAGGCCCAGGCGCTGCTGCAGCGTGCGGATCTCTTCGCGCATCGAATGGCGCAGCCGCGCGTCGAGGTTCGACAAGGGCTCGTCGAACAACAGCACGGCCGGCTCCAGCACCAGTGCGCGGGCCAGCGCCACGCGCTGCTGCTGGCCGCCGGAGAGTTCACTCGGCAGGCGCTCGTCGAAGCCGGTCAGGCCGACGGTCGCCATCGCCGCGTGGGCGCGCTGCTTCGTCTCGGTCTTGTTCACGCCCGACACCGACAAACCGTAGGCCACGTTGGCCAGCACGTTCATGTGCGGGAACAGCGCGTAACTCTGGAACACCATGCTGACGTTGCGCTCGGCAGGCCCGAGCGTCGTCACCTCGACGCCGTCGATGAAGATCTGGCCGCCGGTCGGCGCCTCGAGCCCGGCGATCATGCGCAGCGTCGTCGTCTTGCCGCAGCCGCTCGGGCCGAGGATGGTCGTCAGCGTGCCCTTGGGCACCGTGAAGCTGATGCCTTTCACCGCCAGCGGCGCATTGGCATCGCTGCCGTAGCGTTTGCTGATGTTGCGGAACTCGATGCCCTTGTTCTTCGAATCGCTCATCGCTCAATGCCCTCCCACGGCTCTGCGGCCGAGCTTGCGTTCACCGACCAGCCACTGGATCAACGCGATCGCCAGCGACATCAGGATGATCAGCACCGTGCAGTAGGCCAGCGCGACGCCGTAGTCGCCGTTGCCGACGCGGCCGATGATGTAGGTCGTCGCCAATTCGTTCTCTGCGGTGACGA
>JANYFX010000653.1 GCA_025359585.1 Rhizobacter sp.
ATCTGCTCGGGCGCCAGGCCGATCTGCTCGGCGCGCCGCGCCGACTCGATCGCCGAGGTGATGATCGCGCGATACATGATCTGCTGCGGCTCATGCGGCTCGGCCAGCTTCGCGTTCTCGTCCATCATCTCGGTGAGCAGCTCCTGGTCGAGGCTGCCCCAGTTGACGCCGATGCGGATCGGCTTGTCGTACTTCGCCGCGATCTCGACCATCTGCGCGAACTGGCGGTCGTGCTTGTCGCCCTTGCCGACATTGCCAGGGTTGATGCGGTACTTGCTGAGCGCCTCGGCGCAGGCCGGGTAGTCGGTCAGCAGGCGGTGGCCGTTGTAGTGAAAGTCGCCGATCAGCGGCACGTCAATGCCCATGCGGTCGAGCTGCTCGCGGATGTAGGGCACGGCGGCCGCAGCCTCGGGCGTGTTGACGGTGATGCGCACCATCTCCGAGCCGGCGATGGCGAGTTCTTTCACCTGGATGGCGGTGCCGATGGCGTCGACCGTGTCCGTGTTGGTCATGGCCTGCACCCGCACCGGCGCGCCGCCACCCACCGTCACCACGCGTGCGCCCCAGCGCACCGGCACCTGCTGCGAATGACGCTGTGCCGGCCGCGCCGGTTCGATGAAGTCTTCGAGCAGGCTCCTGGCCTCGTCGCGAATGTCGCTCATGCTTGCACGCCTTGCACTACTTGAGTTCGAGCCGGGCCACGTTGTCCCGGGTGAACGGCCCGAGCTCCAGGGCCTGGCCGCGGAACACCACCTGGGTGGCGCCGGCATTGCCGATTCTGACCTTGAGTGGCATGACCCCGTCGAGGCCCACGTCTTCACCGGCTTCGACCAGGCGAGAGATCAGCGACTTGCCACGCGCGTCGGTCACTTCGACCCACGAGCGTGCGGTGGCATGCACCTGCAAGACGCCCGCAGCGGCCGCTTCGAAGCTGTTCGCCGGCACTTCCGCGAGGCCGGCCGAGGCGGCAGGTTCGGCGGCTGGGGGCGGCAGGCTTTCAACCACCGCCGAAGCGGCCGTGGCTGCGGCTGCGGGCACGACGACCACGGTCGCCGAAGCGGCTTCAATCACGGCCGGTGGCGTGGTGCTTGCGGTGGGCGACAGCCGCTCGCGCGCCGCCGGCACCCACGACGCCGGCATGAAATAAACCACGAGGGCGGCCAGCAGTAGCAGCGCCGCGATCCACAGCAGCGGGTTCGCGAAACTGGCCCAATCGTTCGGCTCCAGACGGCCCGGCCGCTCGCGAAACGGCGTGTTCAGGCCTTCGGCGATATCGTCCAGCCGGTGGCCACGCAAAGGCGGCATCAGCGCCAACACCGGCGCGGCGTCGACCTTCAGAGTGCGGCACACGCTCTGCGCCAGAGCACGCGTGAAGGTGGCGTCGGGCAGCTGATCGAACTGGTCGGACTCGAGCAGTTCGAGCTTGCGTTGGCTGACCTTGATCGCCGCAGCAAGCGCAGCGATGTGCAGGCCCTGCGCCTGCCGCGCCTGGCGCAACAAGGCGCCCGCCGTGGCCGCACCCGGCGCGGCAGCGCTCGACCCGACCGCGTCACTCATCGAAGGCGCCCCGCGCCACCAGACCGGTCTCGCGCGAATCGGGGAAACGCCCGCGCAGCTGGTCGGCGAAGTCTTGTGCAGCGCGCGCATTGCCCATGCGGTGCTCGATGCGCGCGGCCAGCCAGAGCGTCTGCGCATTGGCAACTTCGGGCAAGGCGTTCACACGCCGCACATAGAAGCGCGCACGTTCGTAGTCACCACGCCGGTACAGCACTTCAGACAGGTTGACGGCGGTCGACGGGTTGGCCGGGTCGAGCTGGTAGGCACGCAGCAGCGTCGCCTCGGCCTGCGGCAGTTGACCGCCCTGCGCCTGGCACACACCCTGGGTCAGCAGCGTGCGCGACGGGTCGCGGTTCTTCGGCTCGGCAGTCGCCTGCTCGAACAGCGTGTTGGCCTCGGGGAAGCGCTTCTTCTGGCACAGGTAGTAGCCGAAGTTCTGCATCACGTCGGTGTCGCGCGGGTTCAGCTGCAGCGCGCGTTTGAAACTCTCTTCGGCCAATTGGTCGTCGCCCAGGTTGGCGTAGATCAGGCCGCGCAGGTTGTAGGCATCGCTCTGGTTCGGGTTGGCGATGATCGCGAGCTTGACCTGGTCGAGCGCGGTCGTCATCTGGCCGCGGCCGAAGTAGGCGGCCGCCAGCTCCATGCGCACCTTGGCGCGCTTGCTGCCGTCGGACTCGTCGGACGCGGTCACGCGGTCTTTGGTGTCGCCGTTCGCCTCGGGCAGCGGCGTGCGGGTGGAAACGCACGCCGACATCAATGCCGCCAACAGCAGCACCGACAATTTCCCGCGCGCCGGTGTGCGCAGCGCGACAAGCCAAGAGGCGTTCATCAATGGGTCTCCTGCGAGCCGGTGCGGCCGGCCCGTATCGTGTTGGCGACGACCGAGCCGCTGCGGTGCACCTGCACCGGGGAACGGGTCATGCGCGTGCGGGCGTTGGTGCGGTCTTGCACTTCGCCCGCGAGCTGACCACAGGCGGCGTCGATGTCGCCACCGCGGGTCTTGCGGACCGTGGCGACCAGG
>JANYFX010000729.1 GCA_025359585.1 Rhizobacter sp.
AGTGCAGGTCGTCGCCGTCGCGCTCGAAGATCTCGTGCGCCTTGATGCGGATCTCGATGTACAGGTCGCCCGCCGGGCCGCCGTTCGTGCCCGGCTCGCCGTTGCCGCTGGAGCGGATGCGCATGCCTTCGTTGATGCCGCCGGGAATCTTGACTTCGAGCGTCTTGTTCTTCTTGACCTTGCCCTGGCCGTTGCAGGTGGTGCAGGGCTCGGGGATGATCTTGCCGGTGCCGTGGCAATGCGGGCAGGTCTGCTGGATGCTGAAAAAACCCTGGCGCATGTGGACCGTGCCCGCGCCGTTGCAGGTGCTGCAGGTCTTCGGCTGCGTGCCGGGTTTGGCACCACTGCCCTTGCAGGTCTCGCAGCCCTCGTAGGCGGGAATGCGGATCTGGGTTTCCTTGCCGGCGGCCGCTTCTTCGAGCGTGATCTCCATCGCGTAGCTCAGGTCGCTGCCGCGGAACACCTGCTGGCCACCCGGCCCGCGCCGCTGGCCGCCGCCGGCACCACCGAAGATGTCGCCGAAGATATCGCCGAAGGCCTCGGCGAAACCGCCCATGCCTTCGCCGCCGGCGCCACCGCCACGGCCCATGTTGGGGTCGACGCCGGCGTGGCCATACTGGTCGTAGGCGGCGCGTTTCTGGCCGTCGGAGAGCATCTCGTAAGCTTCCTTGGCTTCCTTGAACTTCTCTTCCGACTTCTTCGCATCGTCACCCTGGTTGCGGTCGGGGTGGTGCTTCATCGCAAGCTTGCGATAAGCCTTCTTGATGTCTTCTTCGCTGGCGTTCTTGGGCACGCCCAGCGTTTCGTAGTAATCACGTTTGGCCATGAAATCCAGGCTCCGGCAGGTTCTTCATTCGGTAGGCGCTTCAAACACCAACGCCGGTTTCAGCCGGAGCCTGCTTCTGAAAGCAGTTCCGCCCGAAACCGGCGAGGGGTTCGTGAAAGGGGTCAGCCTTTCTTGACTTCCTTGAACTCGGCATCGACCACGTTGTCGTCGGCGGCCGGCTTGGCCGATGCGCTCTCGGCGTGCGGCGCTTCTGCACCACCACCCGCTGCGGCTCCGGCCGCGGCTTGGGCTGCCTGCGTTTCGGCGTACACCTTCTCGCCGAGCTTCTGGCTCGCCGTCATCAGCGCTTCGGTCTTGGCTTCGATCTTTGCCTTGTCTTCGCTCGTGAGCGACTCTTCGGCTTCTTTCAGCGCAGCTTCGACCTTCTCTTTTTCGCCGGCTTCGAGCTTGTCGCCGTGCTCGCCGAGGCTCTTCTTGACGCTGTGGATCATCGCGTCGGCCGAGTTGCGGGCCTGGATCAGCTCCAGCTTCTTCTTGTCGTCGGCCGCGTTGATCTCGGCGTCTTTGACCATCTGCTCGATCTCGGCTTCGGTCAGGCCCGAGTTGGCCTTGATCGTGATCTTGTTTTCCTTGCCGGTGCCCTTGTCCTTGGCGCCCACGTGCAGGATGCCGTTGGCGTCGATGTCGAAGCTGACCTCGATCTGCGGCAGGCCACGCGGCGACGGCGGAATGCCTTCGAGGTTGAACTCGCCCAGGCTCTTGTTGCCCGAGGCCATCTCGCGCTCGCCCTGGTAGACCTTGATCGTCACGGCCGGCTGGTTGTCGTCGGCGGTGGAGAAGGTCTGCGCGAACTTGGTCGGGATGGTCGTGTTCTTCTTGATCATCTTCGTCATCACGCCGCCGAGCGTCTCGATGCCGAGCGACAGCGGGGTCACGTCGAGCAGCAGCACGTCCTTGCGGTCGCCGGCGAGAACTTGCCCTTGAATCGCGGCACCCACGGCCACTGCCTCATCGGGGTTCACGTCCTTGCGTGGCTCCTTGCCGAAGAACTCCTTGACCTTCTCCTGCACCTTGGGCATGCGGGTCATGCCGCCGACCAGGATCACGTCGTTGATGTCGGAGACGTTCAGGCCCGAATCCTTGATCGCCGTGCGGCAGGGCGCGATGGTGCGCTCGATCAGGTCTTCGACCAGCGCTTCGAGCTTGGAGCGCGAGAGCTTGATGTTCAGGTGCTTCGGGCCTGAGGCATCGGCCGTCACGTAGGGCAGGTTGATGTCGGTCTGCGCGCTGCTCGAGAGTTCGATCTTGGCCTTCTCGGCGGCTTCTTTCAGGCGCTGCAACGCGAGCACGTCTTTGCCGAGATCGACGCCTTGTTCCTTCTTGAACTCGCTGATGATGTATTCGATGATGCGCTGGTCGAAGTCTTCACCACCGAGAAAGGTGTCGCCGTTGGTGGCCAGCACTTCGAACTGCTTCTCGCCATCGACATCGGCGATCTCGATGATCGACACGTCGAAGGTGCCGCCGCCCAGGTCGTACACGGCGATCTTGCGGTCGCCCTTTTCGTTCTTGTCGAGGCCGAACGCGAGCGCGGCCGCGGTCGGCTCGTTGATGATGCGTTTCACGTCGAGGCCGGCGATGCGGCCGGCGTCTTTGGTGGCCTGGCGCTGTGCGTCGTTGAAGTAGGCCGGCACGGTGATCACGGCTTCGGTGACGGCTTCACCGAGGTAGTCTTCGGCGGTCTTCTTCATCTTGCGCAGGATCTCGGCGCTGACCTGCTGCGGCGCGATCTTCTGGCCGCGCACTTCGACCCACGCGTCGCCGTTGTCGGCGGCCGCGATCTTGTAAGGCATCAGGTCGATGTCTTTCTGAACTTCCTTCTCGGTGAACTTGCGGCCGATCAGGCGCTTCACCGCGTAGATCGTGTTCTTGGGATTCGTGACCGCCTGGCGCTTGGCCGAGGCGCCGACGAGGATCTCGCCGTCTTCCTGGTACGCAATGATGGACGGCGTGGTGCGCGCGCCCTCGCTGTTCTCGATCACACGCGTGGTGTTGCCTTCCATGATGGAAACACACGAGTTGGTGGTGCCGAGGTCAATGCCGATGATCTTTGCCATGAGGGTGCTCCTGGATTCAGTGAATCTGATGTGTTCGAGTTGTGGACAAGGTGTGGATTTTCAAGCGCTGCAAGCTTGATTCAGCGCATGAAGATCAGCGTGGCGCGGCGACCGTGACGAGCGCCGGCCGCAGCACGCGGTCGGTGATCGCGTAGCCCTTTTGCAGCACCATCACCACGGTGTTGGCGTCTTGTTCGGCCGGCACCACGCTGATCGCCTGGTGGCGATGCGGGTCGAACTTTTCGCCCGCGGGCGGGTTGATTTCGAGCAC
>JANYFX010000006.1 GCA_025359585.1 Rhizobacter sp.
CAGGCCGCGTGCGATGCGCCGCGCTGGCGCTTCAACGTGGGGCTCGAGATCAACGTCGAAGCCACGATGAACCCGGCGACTGTTCAGGCGCTGGTCGCGCGCGGTCACCAGGTCGAAGTCATCAACGACAGTTACCAGGACTTCGGTGCCGGCCAGTTCATCTGGCGCCTCGGCGACCCGGCGGTCGAAGGTTACGTGGCCGCCAGCGATCCGCGCCGTGACGGGCACGCGGCGGTGTATTGAAGATGACAGCCCCAGGCTCACTTCGTTCGCTGCCCCCGAGGGGCGCGTCAGCGCCTTCGGGCGGCCAGGCGGCGCTGACATGAAAGCGCCAGCCGCGTTGAGCGAAGGCTGGCGCACCGACCTGATGTTCGCGCGCTTCGATGGCGAGCTGATCGAACGGGCCGACTGCATCGTCGTGCGCACGCCGGCCAACCCGACCTACTGGTGGGGCAACTTCCTGCTGTTCGACCATGCGCCGCGGGCTGGCGACGCCGCCCTCTGGTCGCGCCGTTTCGAAGAAGAGATCGCGCGCCACCACCCCGAATCGCGCCACACCACCTTCGGTGTCGACACGTGCCAGGCCTTCGAGTTGCCGAAGGACTTTGTCGAGCGCGGCTTCAGCCTCTACGCGTCGAACGTGCTGACGATGCGGCGCGAACACCTGCGTGCACCGCGCACCGCGCTGCCGGCGGGCTTTCGTGTGGCCGCGTTGAAGCTGCCCGAACAAGCCCCCGAAGCGGTCGAACTGCAGGTGTTGTGCGACGCCGGCGAGCACTTGCCGGTCGAAGGCTACCGCTTGTTCCGGCAGCGCCAGATGGCGCGTTACGAGTCGATGGGGCGTCAGGGCCTGGGCGACTGGTTCGGTGTGTTCGCAGAGACGGCCGGCGGCGAGCAACTCGTTGCCGATTGCGGGCTGTTTCATGCCGGGCCAGGCTTCGACGCGCCCGGCCGCTTCCAGCATGTCGAAACCCACCCCGCGTTCCGCCGCCGCGGCCTGTGCAGCGCATTGATCCACGCGGTGTGCGCAGACGCCTTCGAGCGTCTGAAGCTGCGCACGCTGGTGATCGTGGCCGACCCGCTCGACGTGGCGATCGGTCTCTACGAGTCGCTCGGCTTCGTGCGCGGTGTGGCGGGCTGGCACATCGAGCGCCGGCCCGACGAGCGCGCTCCGTAGAATCGACCGCAATGTCTTCCCACGCCAGCACAGCCGACGCCGCCAAAACAAGCCCCCCGCGCGCCGTCTGGCCCGGCCTGTTGCTCGCAACCAGCGGCGCCATCGCGTTCTCGGGCAAGGCCATCATCGTCAAGCTCGCCTACCGGCATGGCGTCGATGCGGTCACGCTGATCATGTACCGCATGCTGTTCGCGCTGCCGATGTTCCTGCTGCTCGCGTGGTGGGCCGGGCGTGGCAAACCTGCGCTGACGACCCGCGACAAACTCGCCGCGCTCGGCCTCGGGTTCACCGGTTACTACCTCGCGAGTTTTCTCGACTTCGCCGGCCTGGCCTACATCAGTGCCAGCCTCGAGCGCCTGATCCTGTACCTGAACCCGACGCTGGTGCTGGCGATGGGCCTGCTGATGTTCAAGCGCCGGGTCACGCAGCGCCAGCTGATCGCGCTGGCGGTGAGTTACTGCGGTGTGCTGTTGGTGTTCGGCCACGAGGTCACGCTCGTCGGCAGCCACGTGGCGCTCGGCGCCGCGCTCGTGTTCGGCAGCGCCGTGAGTTATGCGGTCTACCTTGTCTACAGCGGTGAAGAAGTGCGGCGCCTCGGCGCGCTGCGCCTCACGGGTCTCGCGACCACGGTCGCGTGTGTCCTGTGCATCGTGCAGTTTCTGGTGCTGCGGCCGATGAGCGCGCTCGAGGTCGCGCCCGAAGTGATCTGGCTTTCGGTGCTCAACGCCACGGTGTGCACCTTCGCGCCGGTGTTGATGGTGATGATGGCGATCGAGCGCATCGGCGCGACGATGGCCGCGCAGACCGGCATGGTCGGGCCGATGTCGACCATCCTGATGGGCGTGTTGATCCTCGGCGAACCTTTCACCGTGTGGGTGGCGGCCGGCACGTTGCTGGTGCTCGCGGGCATCTGGTTGTTGGCGAAATGGAGGTAGGTCATGGACCTGGGGCTGAACGGCAAGTGGGCCCTCGTGTGCGCGGCGAGCAAGGGGCTGGGCAAGGGTTGCGCCGCAGCGCTGGTGCGCGAAGGTGTGAACGTGGTGATCACGGCGCGTGGAGCCGAAGCACTCGAAGCCACGGCGGCCGAGCTGCGTGCGCTGAAGGGCGGCGAAGTGCGGACGGTCGCCGGCGACATCACCACGGCTGAAGGCCGCGCCGCTGCGCTCGCCGCCTGCCCGCAGGTCGACATTCTCATCAACAACGCCGGCGGCCCGCCGCCTGGCGACTTCCGCGAGTGGGACCGCGACGTGTGGTTCAAGGCGCTCGACGCCAACATGCTCACGCCGATCGAGCTGATGAAAGCGACCGTCGATGCGATGGCCGCGCGCGGCTTCGGCCGCGTGGTCAACATCACCTCGGGTTCGGTGAAGGCGCCGATCGGCGTGCTCGGCCTGTCGAACGGTGCGCGCAGCGGACTCACCGGCTTCGTGGCCGGGCTGGCGCGCAGCTCGATCACGGCACGCGGTGTCACGATCAACGGGCTGTTGCCCGGGGCCTTCGCCACCGACCGCTTGCGCACCACGATGCGTGCCGGCGCGGCCAAGGCCGGGCAAGACCCCGATGCCGCGTTGAAAGCGCGCGAGCAAGCCATTCCTGCACGCCGCTTCGGCACGGCCGAAGAGTTCGGCGCGGTGTGTGCCTTCATCTGCAGCGTGCATGCTGCCTACATGACCGGGCAGAACGTGCTGCTCGACGGCGGCGCTTACCCCGGCACCTTCTGAGACACACCGCACGTGCGGGGGCTCGTAACCCCATGCCAGAGCGGCAGGTGCGCGGACCATAATCCGTCTCATCGAGCCGGTATGGCCCGGCCCGATCTCACCGCAGTGAATGAAGCAAAACCTGCCGCCCCTCGCTGAACCCGTCTCGGCCCCGACCGGCCAGAGCCAGGAATCGACCGCTTCGGCTCAGGACATGGCCGAATTGTTCGTGCAGTTCGCGAGCGCGGAGCGCCATGTGCTGTGGGTCACCGACCTGCTGCCGACGGAGCGTGTGCACTACGTCAGCCCGGCCTTCGAGACCGTGTGGGGTCGCAGCACCGAATCCTTGTACGTCGACCCGCGCATCTGGGTTGAAGCGATCCACCCCGACGACCGCGCTGCCGTGCACGCGGCCTTCGAACGCTGGGTGGCCGACCCGGCCTCGCTGGCCTACGACGTCGAATACCGGATCGTGCGCCCCGACGGCGACGTGCGCTGGATCCACGACTGCGGGCAGTCGCCGGTGGCGTCGGGCCGGCGGCTCGGGCGCCGCACCGGCATCGCCGAAGACATCACCGAGGCCAAGCTCGCGCGCGACGCCTTGCGCACCGAGCAGGAACGGCTCGCGGCCATCGCCACCGTGGCTCCGATCGTGGTCTGCTCGTTTCGCCGCACGGCGCAGGGGCATCTGAGTTTCCCCTACGGTGGCGCGCGGGTCGCGCAGCTCTACCGGCTTTCTGGGGTCTCGGTCGAGCACGATGCGCGGCCGGCATTCGCCAAGATTCACGCCGGCGACATGGCTGCGATCAACCTGTCCATCGAAGCGTCGGCACAAACCATGACGCCGTGGAACGCCGAGTTCCGCGTGCTCGAGGCCGACGGCAGCGTGCGCTGGTTCGAGTGCAACTCGACCCCGGTGGCCGAGGCCGACGGGTCGATCGTCTGGCACGGTGCATTGTCCGACGTGAGCGAGCGCAAGCGCACCGAGCGCGAGCTCTTGCGCAGCCAGCGCCGTCTCGCCGCCGTGGTCTCGAAAATGAGCGAAGGCCTGCTCGTCTACAACAGTGCGGGGCTGCTGTCGGAATGGAACCCGGCGGCGCTCGCCATGCACGAGCTCGACGACGAGACCACCCGGGGCCTGTCCCTCGACGCGGCGATGCGCCTGTTCACCGTGAGCACGCTCGACGGCGTGGTCTTGCCACCCGAACGCTGGCCGCACGCGCGGCTGATGGCCGGCGAGGCGCTGCGCCAGCTCGAGCTGCGCGTGCAGCGCCTCGACCTCGGCTGGGCCAAGGTGTTCAGCTACAGCGGCTCGCGCGTCGACGATGCCCAAGGCAAGCCGCTCTTCAGCGTATTGCAGTTCAGCGACGTGACCGAGCGCCGCCACAGCGACGAAGAGATCGTGCGCCTGAACAGCGAGCTCGAACGGCGTGTGGCCGAGCGCACCGCCGAGTTGCAGGCGGCCGTGAAAGAAATCGAGGCCTTCAGTTATTCGGTCTCGCACGACCTGCGTGCGCCGCTGCGCGCGCTCGACGGATTTTCGCAAGCGCTGATCGAAGACCACGGTGCCTTGCTGCCCGAAGACGGGCGGCGTTACCTCGGCATCATCCGCGACACGGCGCAGAAGATGGGCCACCTGATCGACGACCTGCTCGCGTTTTCGCACCTCGGCCGCCAGCCGCTGACGCGCCGCAAGGTCGACTGCAGGCAGCTCGTGCAGCACGCGTTCGACAGCCTCGCCTTGCAGCGCAAGGGCCGCCGGATCGAGCTGCGCATCGGTGAGCTGCCCGACTGCGAGGCCGACCTGGCGCTGCTGCGGCAAGTCTGGATCAACCTGATCGGCAACGCCATCAAGTACACCCGCCAGCGCAGCGAAGCGGTGATCGAAGTCGGCAGCACGCGCGAGAACGGCGTGACCGAATATTTCGTGCGCGACAACGGCGCCGGCTTCGACATGCAGTACGCGCACAAGCTCTTCGGCGTGTTCGAGCGCCTGCACCGTGCCGACGAGTTCGAGGGCACCGGCGTGGGCCTGGCGATCGTGCAGCGCATCGTAGAGCGCCACGGCGGCCACGCCCGCGCGCTTGGCGCCGTCGGCCGTGGCGCCACTTTTTATTTCACCCTGGGTTGAATCATGTCGATGGCCGAAGCGTTCGAGATCCTGATCGTCGAAGACAACCCGCTCGACCTGGAGATGACCTTGCGCGGGCTGCGCAAGGCCAACATCGTCAATCAAATTCATGTGGCGCGCGATGGTGCCGAGGCGCTCGAGTTCCTGTTCTGCGAAGGTGCCTATGCGCACCGCCGCATCGAGGACGCGCCGCGTTTCGTGCTGCTCGACCTGAAGCTGCCCAAGGTTGACGGCCTCGAAGTGCTGGCGCGCATGAAGGCCGACGAACGCACCCGTGCCATTCCCGTCGTGATGTTGACCTCGTCGAAAGAGCAGCGTGACCTGATCGAGAGTTACCAGCTCGGCGTGAACAGCTACATCGTCAAGCCGGTCGACTTCGACAACTTCGTGCAGGCCGCGCGCGAGCTCGGCACCTACTGGTTGATGCTGAACCAGATACCGGGCACCTGAACGCCTTCAGGCCATCGCGCGGATGCGCTGCACCAGTGCGAGCGTCGAGGGCGCCGGCTTGGCCTGAAGCCCCCGGGCGATGGCCGCGCGGCAATGTTCGAACACGTTCAGCGCGGCGGCCTGCTCGCCGGCATCGCTGAGCAGGCGCATCAATTCGCGCGCGAGGTCTTCGGCCATCGGGTCGAGTTCGAGGGCCCGTTCGAGCAGCGGGCGCACGGCGCGCGTGTCGCCAGCGGCCACGAAGTGGCGCGCCAGTTGCGTCACGGTGCGTTTGAACTTGCTGGCCAGGCGCGAGCGGTAGACCATTTGCCAGGACTCGTCTTCGGTCTCGTGCAGGAAGTGCCCGCCGTACATCGCCAGCGCGCGCTGCGCGGCCTGAACGGCGGCCGGTGCCAGCACGGTCGAGGGCGCCGCGCCGGCGCCATCCACAAGCTGCTCGAAGGCCAGGCCGTCGACCCACACCAGCTTCGGGTTCAGGCTCACGCGGCCGAGTTCGAGCACGACCGCGTCGTCGTTGCCGAGCAGCTTGCGCAAGCGGTGCAGCGCCACGTTGAAGGCCGACTTGGCCTTGTCGCCTTCGAGGTCACGCCACAGCGCGAACATCACCGTGGTGGCCGACACGTCGCTGCCGCCCGAGGCCACGATGAACTGCAGCAGTTCGAGCGGCTTCTTCGCGACCTTGCCGGTGAAGGCCAGGCGCTCGCCGCCGAGTTCGATCTGAAAGCGCCCGAGCGTGAGCACGCGGATCGGCCAGGGCCAGACCGACAGGTCGGGCCGCACGGCGTCGAGGCTGCGCGCGGTGATGACCTCGTGCACGAACGCGGTCTCCAACCCGTGCTCCAGACCGAGCGCGCAGATGCGCGCGGCCACGGCCGGGCTGGCGCGGAAGAAGTTCAGCCAGTGCAGGCGCTGGGCGAGTGACAGGCCGAGCTTCAACTCCGCCAGCGCGGTGGCTGTGTCGGGTGTTTCGATCAGCCCGAGCGCGCGTGCAAAGTGCGCCAGGCACCAGCAGAAGTCGGCCTGCGAGCCACTCGCTGCGCGGCCGGCACGTTCGAAGAAAGGCACTGCGCTCAGGCAGGCGCCGCTGGCCATCTGCACCTGGCCCTCCTGCATGATCGTCACACCCATCCAGCGCTCGGGGAACTCGCAGTCAGTGGCCAGGCGCAGCGCCAGCCGCGCGTGCGTGATCGCCTGGCGGTGCCGGCCTTCGGTCAGGTCGAGTCGCGAGCGCAGCAGGTGCCACCAGAAGGCCGGGCGCGGGGCGCGCGGATCGAGCAGCGGCTCGGCACGCGTCAGCGCGGCCTGTCCGGTGTCGACCCGGCCTTCGCCGATCGCCACCTGGGCTTCGACCAGCGCGCGTTTGAGTTCGATCGCCGGCACACGCGGGGCGACGCCCTCGTGCAGCGCGCGCACGGCGATCGCCCGCGCTGGTGCAGCACATTCGTACAGAGCCTGCACCAGCGCCTGGTGCCATTCTTCGGTCAGGCGCAGGCTCACGTCGGTGCTGCCCAGCGGCTGGCGCATCGCCAGCTCGACCCAGAGAGTCTTCTCCAGATCGAAGTGGGCGACGAAATAGGCCAGCACCGTCAGGCCGGCGCAGCAACGCACGGGCGCCGAGACCGCCTCGTTGCCGAGCTCGCGCGTGATGGCTTCGGCCAGTGGCGCGAGCCGTGGGTCGTCGAGCGCGCGGAACCAGCCGGCCACCAACGCACCGCTGCGCGCGAGCAGCCGGTGATCGGGGTCGGGGATGTGCTCGATGTGGGCGAGCGTTGCATTCACCACGGCCACGGCGTGCTCGAAGCCGGCGTAGTGGTCGTCGGCGATGCCGATGAACTGCACGAGCGCTGCGGCGGAGATCAGCCGGCCCTGCTGGCTGGCGGCGTCGTCCTGGGCTTCGAAGAGCGCGAGGGCGCTGCGCAACTCGTGGCGGCCGCAGCCCACGTCGTCGAGCGCCAGCGTGATGCCACGCTGCAGGGGCTGCCAGGCGTCCTGCGCTGCCTCGATCCCCCCAGATGCGCTCGCCATCGGTAAGCCTTTCGTAATGGCGCTCACTTTAGTCTGATCGCGAGCAATCAGGCCCCGCGTCCCGGGGTTCGCCGGAGCATCGCCATGGAAACAAGAATTCGTTCGCACCCACCGGGCCGCGCCTTGCGGTGGGCCATTGCCCAGGCATTCGCGCTGATCGTGGCGGCCTGCGGAGGTGGCGGCGAGAGTCCCGCGCCCGAGTCATCGACGCCGACGGTGACGACAATCGTCGTGTCGCTTTCTGCGGCCAGTGTCGGTGTGGGCCAGAGCCGCTCTGCGACGGCCGAAGCCCGGGACCAGAACGGTGCGGTGATGACCGGCGTCAGCTTCAGCTGGGCTTCTTCGAACGGCAGCGTTGCGACCGTCACCGCCGGGGTCGTTACCGGCGTCGCGCCCGGAACCACCGGCATCACCGCGTCGAGCGGCGGCGTGACCAGCGCTGCCGCGAGCATCAACGTCGACGTGGTCGCGGTGGGCAGTGTCGTCATCGACAAGCCCATGGTGTTCCTGCCCGGTGGCGGCCAGTCGGCGCTACTGGCGGCGCAGGTGCTGGACCCGCAGGGCGCACCGGCATCCGGCACCGTCACCTGGATGTCCAGCGCGCCCGACAAGGTGTCGGTCGATGCGGCAGGCCGGCTGGTCGCCCTGACCATCGGCTCGGCGCAGATCTTCGCCGAAGCGAGTGGCGTGCGTTCTGCGCCAACGCTGGTGCTCGTCGCGCAACCGAAAGCCGGCGCGCTGCTCGTGACCGATGCGCAGGTGGTGTCGGTCAGCGCGCCGCTCGGCGGTGTTGCGGGCGAATTGCCGGGAGTCGGCACACAGTACGAAGTCACGCTGCAAGGCGTGGCGGCGCCCGCGGCAGGCACGATGGTGATCGCGGCCGAGACCGCGCCGGTGGCAGGCAAGGTCGTCGCGACGCGGCAGGAGGCCACCGGGCTGGTGGTCACGCTGGCACTGGCGCCGCTCTACGAACTGTTCAGCGACTACGACATCGCCTTGAGCATCGACCTGTCCACGGTACCGCTCGAAGTGGTGTCGGCGCGCGCGGCAGGGGCCCCGCGCAGTTCGCGCTGGCGCGAAAGTCCGCGCGCCCTGGCGGTGGCGCGCCCGCTCGAAGTGCTGGAGCCGTTCAAGACGTTCGACTGCAACGCCAGCATCGAGCCCCAACTCATCGAGAAAGCAATCCAGCTCACGCCGCAAGCCAAGCTGGTGCTCGTGCTCGAGGACCGGCCGGGCTACAGCAAACACGCACTGCAGGGTTCGCTGCAATTCGTTGGCAGCGTCGGCCTGAAGTTGCAGGCCGGCTTCAAGGCATCCGGAAAGTGCGAGGCCAAGCGGCAGTACGTGTTGAAAGCGGGCGGATGGTTGGGCGTGATCGTGTCGCCCGCGATCCACTACGGGCTGGGTGCGGAACTCAGCGGCGAAGTTCTGGTGGTCCAGGCCGAGTTGGGCGCAGTGGGCACCGTCGGCATGGACGTCGTCGCAGGCTGGGAATGCGGCGGTGTTTCGCCTGCCTGCCGGAGCCTGGACGAGGTCAAGCCTCTGAACAACTTCACGACGAACTCCAAGTTCCCCAGCGTGAATGATCTGCAGGCGAAAGTTTCGGCGCGGTTCTATGCATTCGCCGGCCTCGACGCCGCCATCGGGCTCGGCGCGGTCAATGGTTCGATTCTGGAAGCCCGCAGCGGGCCCAGGCAGTCGTTCGATCTGGCGTTCGAGGAAGACCAGGCGGCGCGGCCCGACTACGCTGCCTCGTACGACTTGAAGCTCGAGAGCGGCATCGAACCCGGGGCGGCCCTGAAAAAAGCGATCGAGAAGGTCATCGGCGATGACTCTGTCGGCGTGAAGTTCAAGGGACAGCTTTCAACCGACGTCTCGGAATCGCCCAAGGGCACGCTCAGCGTCAGCGTGCCCAAAGTCAGGCCGGGGTCGCCGGTCGACTTCACGGTGGACCTGGACCAGACGACCGTGGCCTATTGGTTGCTCGACTACAACGTGGTCGGTGTGGAGCTCTACCGCCGGAAAGAAGGCGAAACCCAATTCACGTTCTGGAAGTTCATGGACCTGATCGCCACCAACCGGGCCACCTACCGCTGGACGCCCACCACCGACGACGCCGGCAAGTACGAAATCGCCGCCCTCACGAAGACCAAGATCGAGGTGCCCCTGCTCGAAGTCGCCAAGGACTCTGTCAGGGAACTCGAAGTCAGCTGCACTGGGGGGCCAGCGCCGTCGGCGAGCCCTTCAACGCGAGCACAAGCCCGGGCTGCGCGGGACAAACCCCTGGCGCTGAGCTGCACGGACACGTGGGCAGGCACGGCCAGCGTCATCGGGCGCACACCCGGCAGCCCGCCGACCGACAACATCACCAGCACGTCCACAGTGAGCTGGAGATACGACCGGAACGAAGGCGGCACCCTCATCTACATCCCCAGCGGAGGCAGTTTCGACCTGAAGTTCAACTTCACGTCCGCGGGTTGCAGCACGGCCTTGTTGCCCAACCACTTCATCATTCCCGACGACCCGTTGAGCCAGTCCCGGCTCTTCATCAGCAAGATTCCGCTGGCCCCGCCGACCTACGGAATTGCCGGCGTCCAGTTCGTCAACTTCACGGCCACCACCTCTTGCCCGGGCAAGGCCGATGTCGTCACGAAGGTCGTCAACTACCGGGTCGACTACGCATCGGGCAGCGGGCCGTTCAACGATCAAGCCGTCTTGTTCGGTACTTACGAGGACGCGCAATTCACGAACACGTGGAACTTCAGCCGGCCATGAACGCCGAGGTTCACGGCGGCCCGGAAGTGGCGCCTGCGATCGTTCGGGTTCAAGCCGGCATCGCCGAGCCGCAGTTCCAGCACTGCTCGAACGGCCCGTCGATCACCTCGTGGCAGCCCGGGCAGGCCCAGTGGCGGTGCGGCGGGTTGATCAGTTCCTTCAGCAGCGCGCGGGCGCGTTCGAGCTGATCGCCGTCCTGCACCCAGAGCTCGGGCAGCGTCTGGTCGGGTGGCACCTCGCCGGCGATGCTGCTCGCGTACTGGCGCTGCACCGTGGTCGGTACACCGGCGTGGCTGAGCAGGTCGGCCCAGAGCGTGGCGAGGGCGAGGTTCGGCGCGGTGGTCAGCCGTTTCATGACTTCGTCGGCGTGCCCGGCAGGATCGCCGGCATGCTGGCACGATAGCGCACCCTTGAACGCCACGGAGACCCGAATGACGACCCCCAGCACCAGCGCCCGGACCAGCCCGACCATCCGCATCGACCAGCAGGGCGGGCCCGAGATGATGAAGCTCGTCGAGCTGCCGGTCGGCGAGCCCGGCCCGGGCGAGATCCGCATCCGCCACCACGCCTGCGGCCTGAACTTCATCGACGTGTACCAGCGCTCCGGCGTCTACCCGTTCCCGATGCCGCTGTCGCTGGGCATGGAGGCTGCCGGCGTCGTCGAGGCAGTGGGTGAGGGCGTCACGCACCTGAAGGCGGGCGACCGCGCGGCCTACGCCAGCAACCCGCCCGGCGCGTACTGCACGCTGCGCGTGATGCCGGCGAAGACGGTCGTGAAGCTGCCCGACGCGATCTCGTTCGAGACCGGCGCGGCGATGATGCTGAAGGGCCTGACCGCGCAGTACCTGCTGCGCAAGACGCTGCCGGTCGAGGGCCTGCAGCCCGGCGACTTCGTGCTGTTCCACGCCGCGGCCGGCGGTGTCGGCCTGATCGCCTGCCAGTGGGCCAAGGCGCTCGGCCTGCAACTGATCGGGACCGCCGGCTCGGACGAGAAGTGCGCGCTGGCCAGGGCCAACGGCGCCGCCTTCACGATCAACTACCGCACCGAGGAC
>JANYFX010000059.1 GCA_025359585.1 Rhizobacter sp.
TGCTGCTCCTCGCGGTCGCCGGCCTGGTCACGATGTACTCGGCCGGCTTCGATCACGGCACGCGCTTCGTCGACCATGGCCGCAACATGCTGCTCGCGCTGGCCGTGCTCTTCGTCGTCGCCCAGATCTCGCCGCAGAAGCTGATGAAACTCGCGATCCCGCTCTACGTGGTCGGCGTCGTGCTCCTCATCATGACGGCGCTGCCGGCGTTCGGCGTCACCAAGAAGGGCGCGACGCGGTGGCTCAACGTCGGCGTCGTGATCCAGCCGAGCGAGATCCTGAAGATCGCCATGCCGCTGATGCTGGCGTGGTGGTTCCAGCGCCGCGAGGGCCAGTTGCGGATGCCCGACTTCCTGATCGCCGGGATCCTGCTGCTCGTGCCGGTGGCGCTGATCGTCAAGCAGCCCGATCTCGGCACCGCCATCCTGGTGCTCTCGGCCGGCTTCTACGTGATCTTCTTCGCCGGGTTGTCGTGGCGCCTCATCCTCCCGGTGCTGGTGGTCGGGGCGATGGCGATCACCGCTGTCGTGGTCTCCGAGGACCGCATCTGCCAGCCCGACGTGAAGTGGCCGATGCTGCGCGACTACCAGAAGAACCGCGTCTGCACGCTGCTCGACCCGACCACCGACCCGCTCGGCAAGGGCTTTCACATCATCCAGGGCATGATCGCGATCGGCTCCGGCGGCATCGAGGGCAAGGGCTTCATGAAGGGCACGCAGACGCACCTCGAGTTCATTCCCGAGCGCACCACCGACTTCATCTTCGCGGCCTTCTCCGAAGAGTTCGGCCTGGTCGGCTGCGCCGCGCTGGTGCTCGGGTTCATCTTCCTGATTTTCCGAGGTCTGATGATCGCGGCCGACGCGCCGACCGTGTTCACACGCCTGCTCGCGGGCGCCATCACGCTCAGCTTTTTCACCTACGCTTTTGTCAACATGGGCATGGTCAGCGGCATCCTGCCGGTGGTGGGCGTGCCGCTGCCGTTCATCAGCTACGGCGGCACCGCGATGGTGACGCTCGGGCTGGGCCTGGGAATACTGATGTCGATCTCGAAGAGCCGGCGCTTGATTCAGAGTTGATCGTTCGCGCCAGCCTGCACCGGTGCCGCCGGCAGCCGCAGCGTGAAGCGCGCTCCCGGCCCGAAGGCCGCGCCGCCCTGCTCGTTCAGGCCCGGCCGGTGGCGCAGGTTGGCGTCTTCGAGCGTGACCTCGGCGCCGTGCTGCTGCGTGATCTCGCGCACGATCGCCAGACCCAGGCCCGAGCCGTCCACGTTGGTTCCGAGCGAGCGGTAGAACGGCTGGAACACCTGCTCGCGTTCGGCCGCCGGAATGCCCGGGCCGGAGTCTTCGACCTGCAACACCACGACCTGCCCGAACGGGTCGTCGAGCACCCGCACCGTGACCGTGCCGCCGGCCGGCGTGTACTGCAGCGCGTTGTCCACGAGATTGCGGATCAGTTCGCGCAGCAACAGCGGGTGGCCGAGCACCAGCGGGCCCTGGCGGTGGCGTGATTCGGCCACCGACTCGGGCCCCTCGAAGCCGAGGTCGATGCGCTTTTCGAGCGCGCGCGGCACGAAGTCGCGCACCGTTTCGGTGGCCAGCAGGCTCAGGTTGATCACCTGCTGCTGCGACGCGTGCTGCTGGTTCTCGGCCCGCGCCATCGCCAGCAGCTGGTTGACCATGTGCGCCGCGTTCTGGCTCGAACGGGCGATCTGCTGCAGTGGCCGCTTCAGGGCTTGCGGGTCGTGCTGGCCGGCGTCGATCTGGCGTTGCGCCAGCTCGGCCTGTGTGCGCAAGCCTGCCAGCGGGGTCTTGAGCTGGTGTGCGGCATCGGCCAGGAAATGCTTCTGCGCCTGCATCGACTGGTCCAGCCGCGCCAGCAGGTCGTTGATGGCGCGCACCAGCGGCGAAACTTCTTCGGGCGCCTGGCGCTCGTCGATCGGGCTCAGGTCGTTGCTGTCGCGGCGCCGGATGCGCTGCTGCAGCTCGTTCAGTGGCGCAATGCCACGCGCCAGCGCCAGCCACACCAGCAGCACCGCCAGCGGCAGGATCACGAACTGCGGCAGGATCACGCCCTTGATGATTTCGGTGGCCAGCCGCGAGCGTTTTCCCAGCGTTTCGGCCACTTGCACCAGCGGTGCGCCGAGGCCATCACCTTCGGTGGCGCGGTCGGCGCCGCGGTCGGCCACGTTGACCCACATGTAGGCCACGCGCACGCTCTCGTTGTTCAGCGTTTCGTCGCGAAAGCGCACTTCGCCGGGCACCGCGCGGTCTTCGTCGCCCGGCACCGGCAAGCTGGTGTCACCGCTCAGGTGTTCGCCGCGCAGGCCCAGCACCTGGTAGTAGATGTCGTCGGCTTCGTCGGTGTGCAGAATCTCGGAGGCGCCCGCCGGCAGCTTGAACACCGCCTGCGGCCCGCCGGTGGCGGCGCGCACCGTCACCTCTTTCGACAGCACGCGCACCATTTCGCCGAGCTCGCGGTCGAAGGGCTTGTTGGCGATGCCCTGCGCCACCAGCCAGGTGAGCACCACGCTCATCGGCCACAGCAGCAGCAGCGGCGCGAGCATCCAGTCGAGGATCTCGCCGAACAGCGAACGCTGCTCGGGTTTTGGTGACGCTGTGTTCGGCACGTGCGGCGTTGGCCCTAGGCGGCGATGCGCTCCAGGCAGTAGCCCAGACCGCGCACCGTGGCGATCCGCACCGGGCCTTGTTCGATCTTCTTGCGCAGCCGGTGGATGTAGACCTCGATCGCGTTGTTGCTGACCTCTTCGCCCCACTCGCACAGGCGCTCGACCAGCTGGTCCTTGCTGACGAGCCGGCCGGCGCGTTGCAGCAGCACTTCGAGCAGCGAGAGCTCGCGCGCCGAAAGTTCGATCATCTGGTCGTTGATGTAGGCCACGCGGCCGGTCGCGTCGAAGCTCAGCGGGCCGTGCTTGATGATGGTGGACGCGGTGCCCAGGCCGCGCCGCGTCAGCGCGCGCACCCGCGCTTCGAGTTCCTGCAGCGAGAACGGCTTGGCCATGTAGTCGTCGGCACCGAGGTCGAGGCCCTTGACGCGCTGCTCCACGCTGTCGGCGGCGGTGAGGATCAACACCGGCACACTCGACCCGCGTGCCCGCAGCTTGCGCAACACCTCCAGGCCGTGCAGCTTGGGCAGGCCCAGGTCGAGGATCACGCAGTCGAACTCGTGCGACGCGAGTGCCGCGTCGGCCTCGGTGCCGCTGCTGACCTGATCGACCGCGTAGCCGGCATTGCGCAACGCCCGCAACAGGCCGTCGGCCAGCACTTGATCATCTTCCGCGATCAGGATGCGCATGCTTGTCCCCTCATCTTTCGAGCCGCTTCGATTGTAGGGATGGCTTGAAAATGATCACCCAAGGTACTGTACAAACATCCAGCTTTTGGGATAATGCGATCAACTTTCAGGAGAACCCCTTGGACGCAACCGCCAAACTCGCCACCCCCGCCGTCAACACCGAAAAGGCCAAGGCCCTGCAGGCCGCGCTGGCGCAAATCGAAAAGCAGTTCGGCAAGGGCACGATCATGCGCCTCGGTGAAGGCGAGGTCATCGAAGACATCGAAGTCGTCTCCACCGGCTCGCTCGGCCTCGACATGGCGCTCGGTGTCGGCGGCCTGCCACGCGGCCGCGTCGTCGAAATCTACGGCCCGGAATCCAGCGGCAAGACCACGCTGACGCTGCAGGTCATCGCCGAAATGCAACGTGTCGGCGGCACCTGCGCCTTCATCGACGCCGAGCACGCGCTCGACATCGGCTACGCCCAGAAGCTCGGCGTCAATCTGCAAGAGCTGCTGATCAGCCAGCCCGACACCGGCGAGCAGGCGCTCGAGATCGTCGACGCGCTGGTGCGCTCGGCCTCGGTCGACCTGGTCGTGATCGACTCGGTCGCCGCGCTCACACCCAAGGCCGAAATCGAAGGCGAAATGGGCGATTCGCTGCCCGGCCTGCAGGCGCGCCTGATGAGCCAGGCGCTGCGCAAGCTCACCGGCAGCATCAAGCGCACCAACACCATGGTGATCTTCATCAACCAGATCCGCATGAAAATCGGCGTGATGTTCGGCTCGCCCGAAACCACCACCGGCGGCAACGCGCTCAAGTTCTACGCCTCGGTCCGGCTCGACATCCGCCGCATCGGCAGCATCAAGAAGGGCGAAGAAGTCATCGGCAACGAGACCAAGGTCAAGGTCGTCAAGAACAAGGTCTCGCCGCCGTTCAAGACCGCCGAGTTCGACATCCTCTACGGTCAGGGCATCAGCCGCGAAGGCGAGATCATCGACATGGGCGTCGAAGCCAAGGTGCTCGAGAAGAGCGGTTCCTGGTACGCCTACAACGGCGAGAAGATCGGCCAGGGCAAGGACAACGCGCGCGAGTTCCTGAAGGAGAACCCGGCGCTCGCTTTCGAGATCGAGAACAAGGTGCGGGCCGAAGTCGGCATTCGTTTGCTGCCGGGTGCCGACACGGGCGAAGCCAAGCCGGCCAAGCTCAAGGTCGTCAAGGAATAGTGAAACCGCAGCGCTCGCTCAAGGCGCGTGCGCTGCAGTATCTGGCGCAGCGTGAGCAAAGCCGGCTCGAACTGCGGCGCAAGCTGCTGCCGCACGCGCAGGCTGAAGCGGCTGCGGCCGGAGTCGCTGCAGATGAGGGCGGGGCGGGCGAGCAGTCTTCACCTGAGGATGCGGTGGCCCGCGTCGAGGCCGTGCTCGACTGGTTGGTGGCGCACGACTACCTTTCGCAAGAGCGCTTCGTCGAGTCGCGCGTGCACGCGCGGGCTTCCCGATTCGGCAACCTGCGGATTCGCCAGGAACTCCAACAACACGCCGTCGCGCTGCCTGCCGGCGCGGTCCAGGCGCTCAAAGACAGCGAACTCGAACGCGCCCGCGATGTGCGTTCGCGCAAATTCCCCAAGCCGCCATCGTGCGTCGCCGAGCAGGCGCGCCAGATGCGCTTTCTGATGGGCCGGGGCTTCTCGCCGGACGTGATTCGCCGGGCGCTGCGCGACGCCGCCTCGGCTGCGGCAGGCACAACAGAATTCCCGGCCGACCCCGACTGAAAGGCCGCGCCGGTGCGTTTGGCGCGCGCTGGCCGCGTCAGCTTTGGTGCAGAGCAGCATGCTACATTCGCGGGCTGTTGTGGGTCTGGTTTGGCGCATTGCGCCGGCACGGCACCCGCTCGCTGCGCCCCCTCCAACCTCGCCCGCGAACGCACCTTCCACGATGGCCCTGCCGACCGCCGCCCGCGAGCGCGAGCTCAAGCACCGCCGCAGCATCGACGTGCAGATCTACGCCCGTGGCAACGGGCTTTGGGAGGTCGACGCCCACATCACCGACGTTCGCACGCGTGACGCCCACATGGTCAACGGCGTGCTGCCCGCTGGCCAGCCGATCCACGACATGCTGCTGCGCCTCGTGGTCGACGAGCGCCTGAACATCGTCGAAGCCGGCGCGCAGACGATGGCGATGCCCTACCCCGGCCAGTGCGACAGCTATGCCGACGTCTACTCGCGCCTGGTCGGGCTGAATCTGATGAAGGGTTTCCGCCAGGCCGTGAAAGAGCGTGTGGGTGGTGCACAAGCCTGCACCCACATCACCGAACTCGCGCAGGTGTTGCCCACGGCGGTGGTGCAGGCCTTTGCCGGCGAAGTGATCGACACCCACGGCGCCAGCGCCGACAGCACGCAGCCTTTCCAGATCGACCGATGCCACGCGCTTCGTGCCGACGGCCCCACGGTCCAGACGTATTACCCACGCTGGTACCGCGCCGCCAAAACTGACCCCGCCCCCACCCCGTCCGACAACTGAAAGTCCGAGAGACCCGACCATGAAGATCCACGAATACCAAGGCAAGGAAATCCTGCGCCAGTTCGGCGTGCCGGTTCCGCGCGGTTACGCCGCATTCAGCGTGCTCGAAGCCTCCGAAGCGGCCCAGAAGCTGGGCGGCCCGGTCTGGGTCGTGAAGGCGCAGATCCACGCTGGTGGCCGGGGCAAGGGCGGCGGCGTGAAACTGGCGCGTTCGCTCGACGACGTGAAGAAGATCTCGGGCGAGATCCTCGGCATGCAGCTCAAGACCCACCAGACTGGCCCCGAAGGCCAGAAGGTGCGCCGCTTGCTGATCGAAGAGGGCGCGGACATCAAGCACGAGTACTACGTGGCCGCCGTGACCGACCGGGCCACGCAGCGTGTCGCGATCATGGCCAGCAGCGAAGGCGGCATGGACATCGAGGAAGTGGCCCACGCCACGCCCGAGAAGATCCTGAAGGTCTTCGTCGACCCGGCCATCGGCCTGACCGACGCGCAAGGCACCGAGTTGGTCAACGGCATCGGCATCCCGGCCGCCAGCCAGGCGCAAGCCATCGACGTGCTGAAGAAGCTCTACCAGTGCTACATGGACACCGACTGTTCGCTGGCCGAGATCAACCCGCTGATCCTGGAAGGCAACGG
>JANYFX010000068.1 GCA_025359585.1 Rhizobacter sp.
GGATCTACTCCGCCGTCCCAAAGATAGAACTGTTGGTAGTCGGCAAAGACTTCGATATCAGCCTCGCGTGGTTCGCACATGGGTTTCGTGACGCCTAACGTTTGACATGAGGGGTGCCTAAAAGGCGCAGCCTTTTGGGCATCCCCTCGATGGAAGGGTTAGGCGTCACCGCGCCCATTGCTCAGTAGTGTTGCCGCAAGACCGTTCCGATTTTCTCGAGCGTTTGATTTGCATCTGCAGATGTTTTGTCGAGGTGAAATTGCGCCTGGCGTTCGCTTGACGCGAAGAGAACCTGGGTAGTGGTGCTCATTAGGGCCTTGATCTCCGACCGCAACGAATCATCCGCTACTCTTTCAACGAGTATTGAGACTTTCCGCTGAGCGAGTCGGATTCCTTCGTTGACCGCGTCGGTTAAGTTGTTGGCACCCCATTGCTTCGATTCGCGATGTGCGGCTGAATCTTCGATGTGGGCGCGATGCACAAGCCGGATTGCGTCATGGATTGACTCCTGCAGGTCAAGCAGGGTTTGCCGTTGGAATGCGTTGGCGCGCTCATCACGGTCTTCACGTGCCTTCTTACTCTGTAAAGTCGAGGAAGCCCGGCCGGAAAGCCAAGTGGTTCCGATGCTCGCCAAAGCACCGATGACTGTTCCGACGAGACCCCAAACGGCTGATTCCACGGTGAACTCCCTCTGACGCCTAACGTTTGACATGAGGGGTGCACAAAAGGCGCAGCCTTTTGGGCATCCCCTCGATGGAAGGGTTAGGCGTCGGCCGCACGGCGACTATGGCAACTTGGCCGGTGAAGAGAACGGCTTGTCTGCATCTACTACGAACATGACCAATGCGTGCAAATCCGTTGTGCCACTGCTTGAGACTTCCATGGCGTTCTCTGCACCTTGACCGGGTTCGGTATGCCCTTCGGTGACCTTCAGTACTTTGGTGGAGCTTCGAATGCTCTGTTCGCCAGACAGTACGAAGAACGCTTCCGAGCCGGGATGACTGTGAATTGGAGTGACACTGCCTGGAGGCCCGCTGGCGTCGTTGATGCGGAGCAGGTATGTCTTGGCGCTGATCCGGGGAATAGGACCGACCTCCGCCACCTTTGTACCAGCGGATGGCGGGCGGTCGCCGTTGCCCAGAGAAAACAGCCAAACCTTTCCCGCGGACTGCACGGTCAAGGACCACGGCCCCGCGGCAGCACCCGCTGAAGCAACCGAGTCAAAAGTTTCGATCGTCCAAGTCAGCGGGCCGGTAGGCAACTCGGTGACCTTCTTCTCGGCCAAGGGCTTGATTGACAGCGGTTCATGCGCCGCCGCAATGGCTTGCAGGCAGCAGCAGGCAGCGACAGCAATAGCGAAGCGCGAGAGGGAGCTCTTCGACATGATTGGCCTCCGATGAGAGTTGACGCGAAGCAATGGTACGGCACCAAACGCGAGAGGGGTTTGTCCGACGCCTAACGTTTGACATGAGGGGTGCACAAAAGGCGCAGCCTTTTGGGCATCCCCTCGATGGAAGGGTTAGGCGTCGCGCTTTTCATGCGGGACGCCTGCTGCAACGATTAGATGTGACTTGACCCCGTGAGCAGTGTTCAGAGGCGGCGCGGCGTCGTAGTGAATTACCTCTTCCAGGGCTTCCGTCAGATGGGCGTGATGGTCTTCCGTTGCCGGGATCAAGTGATATGTGCCGTTCTTTACTGAGAACAAACCGCGCTTGTTGGGCTCTGTGAAGACGGGCTCGAGAGGTGAGCCATCGTTTCCCCAGAAGAGCCAAACAGCTGCTTCGACATCCAGCCCTTCGCACGCCGCGATAGCTTGCGCTTCGCTATCGAATGCGTAGAGAGATCGTTCCTCTGTTTCAACGGCGAAGATCATGGTGTGTTCGTTACCTGCGCGGACGAGTCGCTTGCGACGCCTAACGTTTGACATGAGGGGTGACCGAAAGGCGCAGCCTTTTGGGCATCCCCTCGATGGAAGGGTTAGGCGTCTGCAACGAAGAACGCTCTTGCCTCTTGGGCGAGACGCTCCAGCTGACCGGCCTCGACGGCGACCCACATGCTCGCGGACCAGCGCAAGAACTCCCCGTAGCCAGGAATTCTCAATGCGAGCTTGACATGACCTGTAGCGTCGCAGGTTGCTTCGATCTCAAGCTCACCTTCCATTGAGTGCCAGGTTTCCGAGCCCTTCCAGCCGGACCATTGTTCCGCGAGCCTCTGAAATAGCTGCGATGGCGAGTGACCGTAACCGGGGTTCTCCACCTGCACGGATGCCCGAAAGTCTGGCGCCTCCAATTCGACCGTAAACGACTCCAGCCACTTGTTGTTGTCGAACCGACGCGAACGAAATATGACTTTCGCATCGTGCTCGGATTTGAGGATGAACTGTTCCATAGACGCCTAACGTTTGACATGAGGGGTGACTGAAAGGCGCAGCCTTTTGGGCATCCCCTCGATGGAAGGGTTGGGCGTCACTTTCGCAATGCCACCATGAACTCTTCTGCCGAGACCTCGGCTTGACGTAAGAGACCAGCGAGGGTGCCGATCTTGACTTCGCCGTGCATCGGCACGACGCAGCCCTTGGATTCGCGTTTCAGGACGACATGGCTGCCGCTTTGCCGAACCTTCTGAAACCCGAGCCGTTCCAGCGCGCGCTGGATCTCGGCGCCCGAGATGTGCGGTAGCTTAGGCATGTGCCGGCTCAGGCACC
>JANYFX010000011.1 GCA_025359585.1 Rhizobacter sp.
TGCACCAGCTGCGCGACGCCGGCAACACCATCGTCGTGATCGAACACAACCTCGACGTGATCAAGACCGCCGACTGGATCATCGACATGGGGCCGGAAGGCGGCGCGGGGGGTGGTTTGGTGGTGGCGAGCGGCACGCCGGAAGACGTGGCGGCGAACCCGGAGAGCTTCACGGGCAAGTACCTGACGCCGCTGCTCGCGGCTTGACAGCGCACCTCACCTCGGCCCGCTGCGCAAGGCCCGCGCGCTCTCCTGCACCATGCTTTGCGGATTGCGCGTTTCGGCGTGAACCTTGCGAAGATGCGTCGCATGGTTGCCGTCGCGCGCGGCGCAGCGTTCGATCTCTTCGAGTGCCGGCAGGCTCTCCAACGACACGAAGTGCGGCGCCACCTTGCGCAGCGTGGCCAGAATGTCTTCGCGGATCGTGCGGCTTTCGCGTGTCTGCGGGTCGACCATGGTGCCGTCCAGACCGAAGCGGCAGGCCTGGAAGCGGTTGAAGGTGTAGACGAGGTAGTCGTCTTCGGTCGGCATCGGCTCGACGCGTTCGAGCAGGCGGCTGCAGATCGCCTGCAGATAACACGCGAGTGCTGCGGCGCGTTCGACCGTGAGCGGCGTGTCGCACACGCGCAGCTCGATCGTGCCGTATTCGGGCTTGGGGCGAATGTCCCAGTAGAAGTCCTTCATCGACTTGACGACGCCGGTCTTTTCCATCTTCGTGAAGTAGCTGTTCGCGAACTCGTCCCAGCTCAGCATGAAGGGCGCGCGGCCACTGAGCGGGAACGCGAACACCGAGTTCAGGCGCGCCGAATCGAACATCGTGTCGACACCCTGAAAAAACGGCGACGAGGCGCTGAGCGCGATGAAGTGCGGCACGTAGCGGTTCAGCGAATGCAGCAGGAACATCGCGTCGTCGCCCGAGGCGCAGCCCACGTGCACGTGCTGGCCGAACACGGTGAACTGCTTGGCGAGGTAACCGTACAACTGCGAGATCTGCTCGAAGCGCGGCTTGGCGAACACACGCTGCTCCGACCAGCGCTGGAACGGGTGCGTGCCACCGCCGCAGATGTCGATGTTCAGGCGGTCGCAGGCCTTGACCAGCGTGTCGCGCATGCCACGCAGCTCGGCGAGCAGCGGGGTATGGCGGGTCTGGATGCCGGTGGCAATCTCGATCATGCTCTGCGTCATCTCGGGCGTGACGGTGCCGGGGAAGGGCTTGCGCGAGAGCAACTCCAGCAGGTCGTTGGCGGCCGACGTGAGGTCGAAGTCGACGGTGCCCACGAGCTGCAGTTCGAGCTCGACGCCAAGCGACAGCGCATTCGATTTGCCGAAGGGTTCGAGTGGCATCTCAGTTTTCCTCCGGGTGCGATTCGCCGGCCCAGATGAGCGCGCGTTGCGTGACCCACGGCCCGATCACTTCCAGCAGCACGAGCAGGCCGACGATCACCGGCAGACTCTCGCGCGCCAGATCAAAACCGTAGATGCGGCTCTCTTCGAGCAGCAGCAGCACGAAGGCCGACATCGGCATCAGCGCGAAACCCGTCAGCGCGCCCTTGCGAAACGTGGTGCCGCTGAAGCGCGCGAGACTCACATTGACGAGCGTGTGCGCGCCCGTGCGCGCCGCGAGCAGCGCCACACCGAGCAGCAGACCGGCCGCCAGCCCGTCCCACGACAGCAGGCTGCCGATGAAGACGAACAGAAACACCGCGAGCATGTCGCCGAGCACGCCGAAGTTGCGCTGCGCGTGGCTGAGCATGATGCGGCGCTCGCGCGCCACCGCGCCGAACGCGAGCGCAGCCAGCAGCGGCGAGAGCTGCAGGCTCTGCGCGATGCCGGTCAGCAGCAACACGCAGATCGCGAAGGTGACGGTCGTGCTCTGACTGCTGGTGGCGAGGCGGTTCAGCGCGGGGGCGATCACACCGAATGCCGCGCCGGCCACGAGCGACAGCGCGATCACGTAGACGCTGTTGAAGAGCGCCTTGCCGAGGTCGCCGCTGGTCTCCAGGTGCCAATAGCCGACCACGAGCTTGAGCAGCAAGACCGCCAGAAGGCAGTTCAGCGCGCACAGGTGAAACAGCCGCTCGGTCACCTGGCCGGCACTGCGCAACTCGTGCGTCACGCGCATCACGGCGGCGGGCGAGGTGGCCACGCACAGCGAAGCGAGCACGAGCCGGTGGTCGATGGCCACGCCGAACAAACCCGCAACCCAGAACACCGCGCCGAAGGTCAGCCCGGCCTGCAGGATGCCGGCCGCCAACACCCACGGGTTGTGGCGGAACCAGCGTGGGTTGATGCGGTAACCGAGCTCGAACAGCGTGAGCGCGAGCGCCACGTTGGCCATGAAGCCGAGCGAGGCGTGCGACGCCACTTCGCGCGACAGGCCGATGCCGGCGAGCACCAGGCCGACGGCGCCATACGCACAGACCCGCGGCACACGCCAGCGGCCGAACGCCCACTCGCCCGCGAGCCACGCGGCGAGCAGCATCACCGGCCAGGCCACGAGCGGGCCGAGCTGCTCCCAACTCATCGGTCTTGTCCCCATGCTTTCATCGGGCCAATCTACTGCGCACCCGTGCAAGCGTCTGTAGGACTGACGCGCAAAATGCAGCCCTCGCCGGCATGGGGAACCCCCGCCTCATTAGACTTCGCCACCACTTCCGGAGACCACCGTGAGCCCTGTCATCGACTACTTCTTCACCCCGCAATCACCGTGGACTTACCTCGGCCACGAGCGTTTCGCGGCGATGGCCAAAACAGCGGGTGCGCGTGTCAACGTGCTGCCAGTGAACCTGGGTGGCAAGGTGTTCCCGGTGTCGGGCGGCCTGCCGCTCGCACAACGTGCACAGCAGCGCCAGGCGTATCGGCTGGTCGAGCTCAAGCGCTTCAGCGCGCACCTCGGCGTGCCGCTCAACCTGCACCCGAAGTTCTTCCCGCTGGCCGATGCTGCGGCCGCGCGGCTCATCATCGCGGTCGATCTGCACGATGGTGCCGACGCGGCCATGGCGATCACCGGTGCCATCACGCGCGCGGTCTGGGTCGAAGAGCGCAACATCGCCGACGAGCCGACGCTGGCCGCGCTGCTCGCCACGCTCGGCCTGCCGGTGCAGCGGCTGGCCGACGCGCAGTCGCAGGCCGTGGTCACCCGCTACGAAACCGACACGCAGCGCGCCATCGACACCGGCGTGTTCGGCGCACCGACCTATGTGATCGACGGCGAGATGTTCTGGGGCCAGGACCGGCTCGACTTCGTGCAACGGCGGCTGGCGCGCGTTTGACGATGGGCAAGCAGCAAACGCTTCGGCGCTTCGCTTTCGTGGCGCTCACGACCCTCGGGCTGGTGGCCGGCGCGCGCGCCGAGCCTTATGCAGGCCCGCTGTTCGACACCCACCTGCACTACAACGAAGAGGCCGTCGGCCCGTACCCGCTCGCCGACGTGCTCGGCCGCATGCAGCGCAGCGGCGTGCGTGCCATCGTCGCCAACAGCCGGCCGAACGACGGCACGCGCGCGCTCGCCAGCGCGCTCGACCAAACCCGCGCGGCTGGCGTGACGGTCGTGCCCTTCGTGCGCCTGTACCGCAACCGCGCCGACTACAACGGCTGGTTCAAGGACGAGTCGATTCACACGATGGTGCTGGAGCAGCTCGCCGCCGGCACGCCGGCCGGCCCGTTTCGCGGCATCGGCGAGTTCCATCTGTACGAGAGTGCCAACGCGAATGGCGCGGTGGCCCGCAAGCTGATGCAACTCGCGCAGGCGAAGGGCTTGGCGGTGCTGGCCCACGTCGACGACGACGCGATCGATCTGTTGCTCGCGCATGCGCCAGAAGCGCGCCTGATCTGGGCCCACACCGGCATCGGCGGCGCGCCAGTCGCGCGGGTGCGCGCGCTGCTGCTCAAGTACCCGAAGCTGATGGGCGAGCTGTCGTACCGTCCCGACCTCACCGACGCCAACGGCCACCTGAGCGCCGAGTGGAGAACGCTGATGCTCGAATTCCCAGGTCGCTTCCTGGTCGGCTCCGACACCTGGGTCAACGCGCGCTGGGACAGCTACGAAACGTTGATGACGCAGGCGCGCCTGTGGTTGGGTGACCTGCCGCCAGCGGTGGCCAAAGGCATCGCGTGGGGGAACGCCGCAGCCCTGTTCGGTCTCGGCGAACCGGTCGAATCGAAAAACAAGCGCCCGTAAAAAAGCCGGTGCAAGCACCGGCTTTCTGTTCAGCGCAAGCGCCGTTCAGCTGAGGTGACCGTTGATCAGCTTGGTCATCTCGAACATCGACACTTGAGCCTTCTTGAAGATTTCCTTCAGTTTGGCGTCGGCGTTGATCATCGTGCGCTTGGCTGCGTCTTGCAGCTTGTTGGCCTTGATGTACTCCCAGACCTTCTTCGTGACCTCGGTGCGCGGCACCGGCTTGGAGCCGATGATGGCAGCGAGAGCAGCGCTCGGGGTCATCGCCTTCATGAAGGCGGCGTTGGGAGTGCGCTTCTTGGCGGGAGCCGCCTTCTTCGCAGCGACCTTCTTTGCAGGAGCCGCCTTCTTTGCAGCCGGAGCTGCCTTCTTCGCGGCCGGAGCCGCCTTCTTCGCAGCGACCTTCTTTGCAGGAGCCGCTTTTTTAGCCGGCGCTTTTTTTGCGGCCGGAGCCTTCTTCGCAGTTGCCATTTTGATTCTCTCCATCAAGTAAGTTGTTGATGTGCTCGGTTTGGGCGAGAGCCGCGTGGACTCTCATTTCTCCATAGCACCGCGCGGAGCGAATGGTAATACCTGTATAGGGCAATGAGAAGAAGTTTTCACTGTGAAAGTACGCATTCTTTCGAGGTAAAGCGCGCTTTTGTCGCTGCAGCACGTCACTGTCGCATCGCGCGAGGCCGCATCGCTCACGCGACGTCGTCGTCGCGAGGGGCTCGCTTCTCGCCATTCAGCATCGATGTCACGAGGTTCTCGCGCTGCCGAAGGCTCGTGAAAATCACGCCGCCGACATGCAGAACGATCAGCGCGAGCAGTGCCCACGCAAAGCTGCGGTGCAGCATTTCGACCGTCGCGTCGCCCCACAACGCATCGGTCGTGTAGAGCCAGCCGGTGATGCACAAGGCGATCACGCACAACAGCAAGGCCACGATCATCCAGGCGCCGAGCGGGTTGTGGCCGAGGTGGCGCGGCTCATCGCCGCGCCGCATTTTCCGCAGGTAGGCCAGCGCGGCGCGCGGCGCGTGCACGAACTGCGCGAAGCGTGCGTAGCGGCTGCCGGCGAACCCCCAGACCAGGCGCAGCGCCACGACCACGAGCGCGATCCAGCCGATGGGCTGGTGCGCGCCGAACCACCAGAAGGTGGTGAGCCAGCCAAGTGCGACCGAGACCACGAGCGTCCAGTGCAGCAGACGCACCGGCCGGTCCCACACCTTCACCGCAGGCGCGGCGGGCGGGCTCATCACACGCCGATCACTTCGGCGCGGTGACGAGCTCGAAGGTCTTCGGGTGGAAGAAGACCTCGACC
>JANYFX010000166.1 GCA_025359585.1 Rhizobacter sp.
GCAGGATCACCGACACCAGGAACGGCACGCGCCAGCCCCAGTCGGCAAATGCCTCTTCGCCGATCAGCGTGCGGGTGCCGAGAATGACCAGCAGCGACAGGAACAGGCCCATCGTGGCGGTGGTCTGGATCCACGAGGTGAACAGGCCACGCTTGCCGTGCGGCGAGTGTTCGGCCACGTAGGTGGCTGCACCGCCGTACTCGCCACCGAGCGCCAGGCCCTGCAGCATGCGCAGCAGGATCAGGATGATCGGAGCCGCCACGCCGATGGAGGCGTAGTTGGGCAGGATGCCGACGATGAAGGTCGACAAACCCATGATCAGGATCGTGACCAGGAAGGTGTACTTGCGGCCGATCATGTCGCCGAGGCGGCCGAAGAAGATCGCACCGAACGGCCGCACGATGAAGCCGGCCGCGAACGCCAGCAGCGAGAAGATCGTCTGCGAGGTCGGGTCGAGGTTGGAGAAGAACTGCTTGCCGATGATGACGGCGAGGGTGCCGTAGAGGTAGAAGTCGTACCACTCGAAAACCGTGCCCAGACTCGAAGCGAAGATGACCTTCTTCTCTTCTTTCGTCATGGGCTGGCCGACTTTCGAGCCTGCTGCCACTGTGGTTGCCATTCAGATGTCTCCTCAAAGAGTAGGCGGCACCTGCTGGTGCGCTGGGGGCGTATGTTGGCGGCGCGCTCTGACCCATTGCTGACGCGAGACTGAACGCTGGCTGACAAACTCAGGTGCAACCCTGAGGCTTGATTTCTCGATGTGAGTCTTGAGGGGCTTTTCGCGCCGCTGCATCGAAGTACACCCGACGGCACGCCGCCGGGGTTCGTCAGGCTTTGCGCTGCACGCCGGGCCGTGGCGCGCCGGCCGCGTCCCACGCCGGGCCGCTGAACCAGGGCTCGCCGCGCAGGCTGGCCGACAGCATGTCGAGGCTGTCCAGGCCCCAGAACGCCCGGCCGTCGCATTCGATCGTGGGCACGCCGAACAGGCCGCGCGCCACGGCCGTTTCGGTCGCGTCGATCAGCTCGCGTTTGACGGCCTCGGCCCCCGGCTCGCGCGCGGGTGCGAGTTCGACCGTGAGTGCGGCCAGGCGCGCCGGGTCGGTCGCATCGAGCCCGCCGCGCCACACGTGCCGCAGCACCGCTTCGCAGACAAAGCGGCTCGGCGTGCCGCCCGCAGGCGCGCAAGCCAGCATCAGTCGCAGCAAGGCGAGCGGGTTGAACGGGTGCTGCGCAGGCGCTTGCAGTTCGATGCCGTGGTGGTGGGCGAGCCACTGCACGTGGCGGAAGGTCCAGGCGCGCTTGGGCTCGATCTCGGCCGGCCCTTTCTGGCCCCAGTGCTTGAGCAGGCCGGCGAACAGCAGCGGCCGGTAGCTGACCTCGACCGACAGCCCTTCGAGCACCTGCGGCAACCGCTCGAAAGCGAGGCAGGCGAACGGCGAGATCGGATCGAACCAGAAGACGATGTGCTTCACGCAGCGTTCACCCACGTGACCTTGCCACTCGCACGGCGCTGCTCGAGCAACAGCCAGACGGCGCGCTTGTCGGCGTCTGCCAGCACCGACCAGCCGGCGATCTCGTCGAGCGTGCGCAAGCAGCCTTCGCACCAGCCGGTGCGCTCGTCCATGCGGCACACGCTGGTGCAAGGGCTGGCAACGGTCGGTTCGGTCATGGCGCTTTCAGGCAGCAGGAGTCAGGCAAGAACGAGTTCGGCGATATCGTCCCACAAGCCGGGCGCGATGCGGCCGCGAATCTCGTTGACCTGCTTGTGCTTGCGGTCTAGCACGAAGGTGGTGGGCGTCTGCAGCACCGGGCCGAAGCTGTCGCGGTGTGCGGCTGCACCGCGCCACAAAGACGGGAAGCGCTGCGCCGGCGGCACCATGCGGTCCAGAATGTCCTGGTAGCCCTGAACGGCGGAGAGCGACTTGTCCAGGCTCACCGCCACCAGTTGAAAACCCTTGCTGCGCCAGGCTTCGTAGTTGAGCCGGAGCTCGGGCATCTTGTCGCGGCACACGGCGCAGTCGGTGGCCCAGAAAAACACCAGCACCACCTTGCCCTGCTCGGCCTTCATGTCGTAGGGCCGGCCTTCGAGCGTGGTGCCGGAAAGCACCGCGCCGCTGCTCGTTGCGGCTGGCTGTGCGCGCAGCCATGCGGGCACGCCCAGGCACGACGCGAGCGTGGTTTTCAGGAGCTGGCGGCGCTGCATCGGAAGCCTTTCGGAGCTGACGGGATGCCGCTTCGTCGCCCTCGTGCCACAGACCTTTCGACATGCGGCGCGGCGGGCGGCGCAAAGTCACGCTTTCAGGCCTGGACCACGTCATGCACCGGCGCCGCCGTGAGTTGCACCAGTTGCTCCGGGCTGAGCATGAACACACCGTTGGGGTGCCCGGCCGCGGCCCAGACTTCGTCAAAACGAAACAGCTCGCGGTCGATCAACACCACCGGCCGTGTGCTGTGGCCGACCGGTGCCACCCCGCCGATAGTGAAGCCGGTGCTGGCCTTCACGAAGTCGGCATCGGCCCGTCCAACGGCGCCGACGAGGGCGGCCACCTTGCGTTCGTCGACCCGCTTGTCGCCCGAAGCGACGACGAGCACGGCCGCCGCATCGAGCTTGCGTTTGAAGACCACGCTCTTGGCGATCTGGCCGACGCTGACGCCGAGCGCGTCGGCCGCCTCTTGCGCAGTGCGCGCAGCGACTTCCAGGAACAGCGGCGCATGCGGGTGCCTGTGCTCGACCAGCAGCGCGCTGACGCGGCGGAAACCTTCGGGGCGATCCTGCAAATCGACGCTCATGCAGTCGCTTCGGCCCGCATGCGCTTGGCCAGCAGCGCATTGCCCGAGCGCGACACCGGCTTGCGCCCGAGCACGCCCGAGATGAACGCGGCCGCGTCGATCAGCTTGTCGATGTCGATGCCGGTCTCGATGCCCAGGCCATTCAGCATGAACAACACGTCTTCGGTACCGACGTTGCCGGTGGCGCCCTTCGCGTACGGGCAGCCGCCGAGGCCGGCCACGCTCGCGTCGAAGGTGTGAATGCCCATCTCGAGACACGCGTAGACGTTGGGCAGCGCCTGACCATAGGTGTCGTGGAAATGGCCACTCACTTCGGCGAGCGGAAAGTGCTTCAGCGCACGCTCCATCGCCGCCTGCACACGCCGGGGCGTGCCGACGCCGATGGTGTCGGCCACGCCGCAATGGTCGACGCCGATCGCCTTCATCAGCAACACGACGCGCTCGACCTCGTCGGGCGACACCTCGCCCTGGTACGGGCACTCGACCGCACAGGAGATGGCGCTGCGCACCTTGATGCCCTGCGCATGTGCCGCGGCCACCACCGGTCGAAAGCGCTCGATGCTTTCTTCGATGCTGCAGTTGATGTTGCGCTGACTGAAGGCCTCGGTCGCGGCAGCAAACACGACGATCTCGTCGGGCTGGATGGCCGGGTCGGCGATCGCGGCTTCAAAGCCCTTCAGGTTCGGCGTCAGCACCGAATAGCGCACGCCGGGCCGCCGCCGCACGCCGGCCATCACGGCGGCGTTGTCGGCCATCTGGGGCACCCATTTCGGGCTGACATAACTCGTGACCTCGATCTCGCGCAGGCCGGCAGCCTGCAGCAGGTGCACCAGCTCGATCTTGGTGGCGGTGTCGACCGGCGACTTTTCGTTTTGCAGTCCGTCGCGCGGGCCCACCTCGACGAGCGTGACATGCGTAGGAATCATGAAAAATGTCTCACAGTCTTGGTGTATTCGATCTCACCCCCGGTTCTGGGGATGGGCGATGCGGCACTGCAGCACGACCATGGCGGCAACTTGAAATCTGGAACGATCTTGGACCCGACCATCCGCCTGCGACTTGCCACCCGAATCCATTTTGCGCTGCGCCGCAATTTTGGTGAAGACGTGGAAGTGAGCACGCTGCTGCGCGGCCTGCCCGAAGCGCGCGAAGCGCTGTGGGTCTGCGCCGCCTCGGGAGACGCCGAGCTCGTGGCACTGGCACAGCAGTTCGCCGAGGTGACCGCTGCAGCCGCACTGGCCGCCATGAGGCCGGCGCAGCCGCAAGTGGCCGCACCGCAAGACACCGTCTGGTCGCAAGACACCTCGGGCTTCGGCCTCACGCGCCCGCCGGCGCTCGGCGACGAGAGCCCGGCGCACTCGGCGCGCACGAACTGGCGGCGCCCGATGAACTGGCTGCGCAGCCAGTTCTGAGACGGCGGCCGGCTGGCCGCTGTCTTCACGCCGCTGCCTTCAGGCGCAGCAACTCCCCGCCTTCGTTGACCTGATCGCCCACCGCGTAGAGCAGTTCTTCGACCGTGCCGTCGCGCGGTGCGGCAATCGTGTGTTCCATCTTCATCGCTTCCATCACGGCGAGCGGCTGACCGGCCTTGACCGTGTCGCCCACGGCGGCCAGGAAAGCGATCACCTTGCCCGGCATCGGCGCCGTCAGGCCGCCCGCTTCGGCGCCACCGCCATCGGCCGCGTGGGCGATCGGATCGAACTCGTCGACCACCGCCGAGCCTTCGGGCGCGAACACGCTGAAGCGCTCGCCGGTGGCGTAGACGCTGAGGGTCCAGCGGCGCTCGCCGAGCAGCACATCGTGGCGCTCGTCGGCGCGTGATGAGGCACCGAAGGGCCAGCGCTGCCCGCTCGTCGCCAGCGTCATGCCCGCCGCGCCACCGGCCCGCTCCAGCGTGAAGAGGTGGTGGCTGCCCTGGGCCTGGATGTCGAAACGGCGCGAGGCCTTGCCATGCAGTCGCCAGCCGTCGCGGCGAGACCACGGGTCGGTGGTCTCGAGAACCCGCTCGGCCGCGAGCGTGTGCGCCACCACGCCGGCAGCGGCGACTTCGAGCGGCAACGGCGCCGCGTTGAAGAGCACCGCGCGCTCGCGCTCGATCAAGGCCGTGTCGAGATCGGCGTGGGCAAACGAGCTGCTGGCCGCCACCCGGCGCAAGAACGCGACGTTGGTGTGCAGGCCGACGATGTGCGTTTGCGCCAAGGCCAGGTCGAGCCGGGCGAGGGCTTGTGCACGGTCGGCGCCCCAGACGATCAGCTTGGCGATCATCGGGTCGTAGTAGGGCGAGATCGTGTCGCCTTCGCGCACGCCGGCATCCACACGCACGGCGCCGTGCTCGAAGCTCACCGCACCTTCGGGTGTGCGGTAAACGTCGAGCCGGCCGGTAGCGGGCAGGAATTGCGCGTCGGGGTTCTCGGCGCAGATGCGGGCTTCGATGGCGTGGCCGTGGATGCGCAGTTCGTGCTGCTGCAGCGGCAGCGGCTCGCCCGCGGCCACCCGCAGTTGCCACTCCACCAGATCGAGGCCTGTGATCGCTTCGGTCACGGGGTGTTCGACCTGCAGCCGCGTGTTCATCTCCATGAAGAAGAAGCGCAGGTCGCCGTCCGAGGTCGGCTCGGCGATGAACTCCACCGTGCCCGCACCGACGTAACCCACGGCCTTCGCTGCGGCCACGGCCGCAGCACCCATCTCGGCACGCCGCGCTTCGCTCATGCCGGGCGCGGGCGCTTCTTCGAGCACCTTCTGGTGCCGCCGCTGAACCGAACAGTCGCGCTCGAACAGGTAGACGCAGTGGCCCTGTGTGTCACCGAAGACCTGGATCTCGATGTGGCGCGGCCGCGTGACATAACGTTCAATCAGCACGGCGTCGTCACCGAAGCTGTTGATCGCTTCGCGCTTGCACGACGCGAGCGCGGCGTCGAACTCTTCGGTCTTGGTGACGATGCGCATGCCCTTGCCGCCGCCGCCCGCACTGGCCTTGATCAGCACCGGGTAGCCGATCGCCTCGGCCTCGCGCTTGAGCAAGGCCGGGTTCTGGTCGGCGCCGTGGTAACCCGGCACCAGCGGCACGCCGGCCTTTTCCATCAGCTGCTTCGAGGCCGACTTGAGGCCCATCGCCTTGATGGCTGAAGGCGGCGGGCCGATGAAGACGAGCCCGGCATCGGCGCAGGCCTGCGCGAAGCCGTCGTTCTCGCTCAGGAAGCCGTACCCCGGGTGGACCGCCTGCGCGCCGGTGGCAAGCGCGGCTTCGATGATGCGGGCGCCGAGCAGGTAACTTTCCTTGGGTGACGACGGCCCGATGTGCACCGCTTCGTCGCAGGCGAGCACGTGCTTGGCGCTCGCATCGGCGTCGGAGTAGACCGCAACAGTGCGGATGCCGAGCTTGCGCGCGGTGGCGGCCACGCGGCACGCGATTTCGCCACGGTTGGCGATCAGAATCTTCGTGAACATCTCGTCTCCATCAAGGGCTCGCTTCAAGGGGCCCAGACCACATCACCATCGACCGCGTACAGCTTGCAGGCTTCACCGCGCCTGGCACAAAAGCCGAGCGCCTTGCCCATCGCCCAATCACCATTGGCCCAGCCGGTCGCGCCATTCGGGCCTGCGGCAAAAGCACGCGGTGTTTTGCTTTCCAGAAACTTTCGGTAGATGCCGTCTTTCGCGGCTTGATTCGCCGGCAGCTTGTCGACCTCGTCGACTTTCGCGAAGGCGCTTGGCCGAGGCCGCGCAATCACTCCGGGCTTGCCGAAGCCGAGCCTCGCCAGGTAGTCGTCGACCAGTGGCACCCAATGGTCCATATCGAGGTTCACGCCACCGTGGCCGTCTTGCCCGACCGGGGGCAGGCTCTGGAATTCGGCCAGGCCGCCACCGGCCGTCCACGCCTCGTGCCAGCGGCGCGGTGTGCCGGCGCCCCAATACAAATCGTTCTGCCAGTAGAGCCACAGCATGCTCACCCTGGCGCCCTTCGCGAAGCTGCCGAACACACTCGCCACCTGCTGCGGGCTGCACGGGTTGCCGGGGTTTTTCTCCGGGTCTCCGCCCACACCGCCGGCGAAGTTCACCGCCCCCAGCAAGCCCGCCGGCTGGCGCCCGACCGTGGCCACCGCCGTGAGCCCGCCGACCGACTGGCCCATCACGAGCCAGCGTGTCGCGTCGATGAACGGCAGCGTCTTCGCGAACTCGAGCGTGGCGAGCACCTGGTCTGAAGCGGCGACGGCCATCGGCTCGATCCGCAGCGAGCGGCACTCGCCACTGGCCTCGGGGTCGAAGTCGCCATAGGTTTGCGCGTAGCCCACGCGCGTGGGCAGCAGCACCACGAAGCCTTTGTTGACGAGGTAACGCGACAGGTGCTCGAAGCGCTGCACACCTTGCGTGGCGCGCTTCTCGCTGGTGGCGCGGCCGTGGTTCATGATGACGAGCGGGAACGGGCCGTCGCCCTTGGGCCGGAAGATCGTGACCGGAATCTCGCGCGTCTCCTGGCGGCCGTAGAGGTCTTTCACGGTGACGCTGATCTGCCGGGTTTCTTCGCGCATGTCACGCGCGACGGGCGCATCGGCCTGTGCCAGCGCAACACCCGCCCACAGCGACGCGAGGGCCACCATCACCCGGGCGAGCGGCTTGAAGAATCGGTCAGGGCACATCGGTCACCGGCGCACGGCCCGCGAGGCGCCGAACGATGCCGCGCAGAAACTTCGCAAAGGCCCAGATCAGCCCGAGCATCACGACCAGCGCAATCGCCAGCGCCACGAAGAACACGGTCGGGTGCGCCCATGACAACCACAGGCTGACCGGCACCACGCTGTCGCCGAGCAACGACATCGCGATGTTCGAAAACGGCTCGGGCGAGGTGTTCACGGCCGCGCGCGTGGTCGCCTTGGCCACGTGGCTGGTGGCCGCGAGCGTGCCGCCCATCAGCGCGGCTGCCATCGCCCAGCTGGCCTGATCGGCACCGAAGACCGCCGCAGCGAGCGCCGCGCCGGCAGGCACCCGCACCAGCGTGTGAATCAGATCCCAGAGGCTGTCCACGCCGGGAATCTTGTCGGCGAAAAACTCGACGAAGAGCATCAAGCCGCTGGCGCCCAACATCAGCGGCGACTGCAAAAGCTTCAACCCTGATGGCAGATCGACCCAGCCCATGAAGCCGGCCATGCCGGTCAGGAACAGCACGGCGTACAGACGCAGGCCACTGGCCCAGCCGAGGCCGGCGGCCACGGCGAGCAACTGGGTCGTGTCGAGGTTCATGCCGGCCCTGCGAGCCAGGCCGGCGCGCGTTTGTTCAGGAAACTCTGCACACCTTCGCGGCCTTCGTCGCTGGCGCGGATGTCGGCGATGCGGCGCGCGGTCTCGGCGCGCAGGGTGGCGTCGAGCGGCAGGCCGGCCACGTCCTGCACCAGTTTCTTGCAGGCGCGCGTGGCCATCGGGCCGTTGGCGACGAGCGTGGCGACGATCTGGTCGACCTTGGTGTCGAGCGCCTCGGCCGCACACAGCTCGTGCACGAAACCCATCGTGTGCGCCTGCGCCGCCGTGAAGCGCTCGGCCGTCACGAAGTAGCGCCGCGACGCCTGCTCGCCCATCGCGCGGATCACATACGGGCTGATCGTGCCGGGCAACAAGCCGAGCCTGGCTTCGCTCAGGCAGAAGTTGACGCCCTCGGCGGCCACGAGCACGTCGCACACCGCCGCCAGACCCACACCACCGGCATAACAGTCACCATGAACGCGCCCGACCACCGGCACCGGGCAGCGCCACACGGCCCACAGCATGTCGGCCAGCGCCTGCGCGTCGGCACGGTTCTGCTCCCAGTTGAAGTCGGCCATCGCCCGCATCCAGCTCAGGTCGGCGCCGGCACAGAAGGCTTTGCCATGGCCGCCGAGCACGATCGCGCGCAGTTGCGTGTCGGCCGAGAGTTCGGTGAACACACGCGTCAGTTCGGCGATCGTGGTTTCGTTGAAGGCGTTGCGCACTTCGGGGCGGTTCAGGAACACGCGTGCGACAAAGGGTGACGGGCGTTGCACGTCGAGCAGGGATGCGGTCGTCATGGTCTGGCACTTTCGGCTTGCAGCATCCACACCAGGTCGAGCTCGGGGCAGGGGCGGCCCATCGCGGTGATGGCCGCGGTGATCTGGCCGCGGTGGTGGGTGGCGTGGTTGAAGACATGCGCCAGCGTTGGCGCGAAGGGCAGCAATTGCGGCACGCCGCGCGTGGTGGTGTAGGCCAGCATCGAGTCGAAGCGCGGCGCGTCCCAGGCCTTGATCAAGGGCCGCCAGTGCGTCACCGCCTCGAGCAGCTTTTCGCGCAGCACCGCACGGTCGGTTTCGAGTTCGGTGTTCAGGGCGATCTGGCGCGACACGCCCTCTGCGAAACGCGGAAACCACAGCCCGTGTTCGGCCACCAGCAGGTGGTTCAGCGTGCCGTGCACACTCTTGAAAAACAGCCCGCACTCGCGCCGGTAGTCGGCCTCGGGCAAGGCGTCGACATGCTCGAAGAGCTTGCGCGTGGCCCAAGCGTTGTAACGCGCGAGCATCAGGAAGTGGGCCTGCGCGTCCATCGTTCAGTAGCGCTTGGCGACCTCGTCGAGCATCACTTCGGTGGCGCCGCCGCCGATCGCAAGCACGCGCGCGTCGCGCCACAGGCGCTCGATCGCGGTGTCTCGCATGTAGCCCATGCCGCCGTGGAACTGCTGGCAGGTCTGCACGACTTCGTTGACGAGTTCGCCGGTCAGCGCCTTCAGCATCGACACTTCCTGCACCACATCGTGCTGCTGCGTCACGCGCCAGGCGCAGTGGTACATGAACGAACGCGCGGCCCGCACCTTGGCATCGAGCATCGCGATGCGCTGGCGCACCACCTGCTTGTCGAACAGCGTGCTGCCGAAGGCCTGGCGCTGGCGCACGAAGTCGAGCGTCGTCTTCAGCGCCTGCGTGCAGTGGCCGATCGCCATCGCACCCAGCGCGATGCGCTCGGTCTGGAAGTTCTTCATCACCGAATAGAAGCCCTTGTTCTCCTCACCGAGCAGGTTCTCGGCCGGGATGCGGCAGTTGTCGAACACCAGCTCGGCGGTGTCCGACGACAGCCAGCCCGACTTCTTCAGCGAGCGGCCGACCGTGAACCCCTTTGTTCCCTTCTCTACGATGAACATCGACATGCCGTGGCGCGCACTCGTCGTCTTCGCAGCGATGAAGTAGAGGTCGGCGTGCACGCCGTTGGTGATGAAGAGCTTGGTTCCATTGAGCACCCAATGGTCGCCGTCGCCGCTCTTGTCAAGGATGGCCGTGGTCTTGATGCCGGCCACGTCGGAACCCGCGCCCGGCTCGGTGATGCCGACCGCCGTGATCGTGCGGCCACTGATCACACCCGGCATGTACTTCGCGTGCTGCGCCGCCGTGCCCGCGTGGTGCAGATGCGGGCTGGCCATGTCGGTGTGCACGAGCACGGTGATGATGAAACCACCGAAGGTCGACTGCGACAGCGCTTCGGCGAACACCAGGTTGGTCAGCGCATCGGCTTCGGCGCCGCCGTATTCGCTCGAATACATCAGGCCGAACAGGCCGGCGTC
>JANYFX010000187.1 GCA_025359585.1 Rhizobacter sp.
TTCACGATCGTGTTCGCGGCCGGGCAGATCGTCGGGCCGACCCTGGTCGGCTGGGTCGCCGACGGTGCCGGCGGTTTGCGCGGCGGGCTGGCCTGTTCGGCTGGCGTGCTGGCGCTCGGAGCCTTGATCGCGTGGTGGCAGAAGCCGCTGGCGCTGCACGCCGCGGCCTGATCAGCGCTCGGCGCCGAGGAACACGCGCATGCGCTCCAGTTCGTCGCGCAGCCCGGCGCGAAACACCGCGTCGCGCGGTGCGCGGCCGGCGGTGTAACCGAAGCTGCTGGCGAGCGCGCCGTCTTTCACCGCCAGGTTGCCCCAGCCGATCACCTGGTCGCGCCACAACATCGGCAGCGCGTAATAACCGAGCTTGCGCTTCGGCGCCGGCGTGTAGGCCTCGAAGCGGTAGGCCCAGCCCCAGAACAGCTCGAAGCGGCGCCGGTCCCAGACCACCGGGTCGAAAGGCGCGAGCAGGCGCACGGCGTCGTCGGGTGCGCCACGCGGCAGGCGTTCATCAAGCGGCCAGTACCAGTCGGTGCCGTCCACGCGCTCGTGTGCCAGCCGCTGTTTCGCGCGCAGCGCAGCGGCCTTCAGTTCACCGTGCCACTGCGGCGCGGCATATCGCAGCCGGGCGATCAGCCCGGTCAGGCTGGTGGCTGGCAGCGGCGCGTATTTCTGAACGACGATGTCGACCAGCGCATCGAGCCGTGCTCGCCGAGCTGCCGCATCGAGCCCGCTGGCGTCGTGTTCGTGCGCTGCGTAAAGGCGAATGCCGCCGTCGCGCCGCGCCACGCGCAGCAGGCCGCGGTAGTGCATGCCGTCGAGCAGGTGCGTGGTCGCGTTCGACGAACCGCCCCAGGCGTTGACGGCGCGGCCGTGCGCGAAGTGCGCGTCGACCTCGCGCGGGTGCACCGCGCCGCGTTCGCGCACGAAGGCGAGCAGGTCTTGTGCTTGCCGCTTCTTCGCAGCGCTCCACGGCGGCGTGCCCGAGCGCGGGTGCATCAGCACCTGCAGGGGCGCCGGCAGAAAGCCGTAGTTGACGAAGAAGTCTTCTTCGACGCCGAGGCTCGCGTAGCGCCGCTCCAGGTCGCCAGCGCAGTAGCCCTTCACGCGGTGGCGCAGCGTCAGGTCTTGCGCCCGCGCCGGGGCGCGGATCGGGTCGGCCTGCACGAAGCCGAGCTTGTGCACGGCGCGCTTGAGCGTGGTCGGCGTGAACAGGCTGCGCGCCACCGCGAAGCGGCGCAGTTGATCGAGGGTGCTCGGCATGCGCAGCCGTTCAGCGTGGCGCGGCCAGCGCCTTGCGTGCGATCGCCACGAAGGGGTCGAGTGCCGCGAGCTCGGCCGCGCTCACCGGCCGCAGCACCGAGTTCGGCGCGGTGACCGGCAGGGCCGGGTCGGGCTTGAACGCTGCCATCGCCGCGCGCAAGCGCACCAGTTCGTCGGCCGGCAGGCCGGGTCGGGCGACGTAGATCGGGCCGGGAATGTCGCGGATCGTCGCCAGCACGCGCTCGTTGCGTGGCGTGCTCTCGGGCAGCATCAACAGCTGCGTGGTGCCGGCCACGACCATCGCGACCTCGCCGCGTTCGAGCGCGAACATCGCGCTGTTGATCGACGGCAGCGGCTGCACCTTCACGTCGCCGGCGAGGCCCTGGTCTTGCAGCCACTTGATGCCGACGGTCGCGGTCAGCGAGAGCGAGTCCAGCATGCCGGCGCTCTGGCCTTTCAGGTCGGCGGCTGTCCTGACCGGCCCATTGCCTTTCACCAGCACCAGCACGTGCAGCGCATCCACGGTGCCGGCGACTGGCTCGTAGCGCCAGTCGATCATCGCCAGCCGCGCCACGTGCGCCGGCAGCAGCACCATGTCGTATTCGCTGCGTGCGGTGGCTTCGACGAGCGAACGAAAGTCCTTGCTCGTCAGCATCTCGACCGGCCGGTCGAGGCTGCGCTCGAGGTGCTCGCGCACCGCGCGGAACGCGTTCAGCAGCACCGTGGGCGACATGAACGGCACCAGCCCGACGCGCAGCGGCGCGCCGGCTGCGCGCAGTGGCAACAGGGCGCCGCCGCCGAGCGCGGCGATCACCGCGAGGCTGCGGCGGCGGGTGAGTGGGAGGGGAAGTGTCGGCGCGCTCATCGGCGGTGCTTTCTGGTCGTCAGAGGGATCGTGGCGCGGCGTCGAGCAGCCGGTCGATCTGCGCCAACACATGCGGCACGTCGATCGGCTTGGTCAGGTAAAGGTCGAAGCCGGCCAGGCGCGCGCGGCGAATGTCGTCCTGCATCGCGTTGGCGCTCAGCGCCACCAACGGCAGCGCGCGCGTGGCCGCGCTGGTTTTCAGGCGCCGGCACAGCTCGATGCCGTCAATGCCGGGCAGGTCGATGTCGATGATCGCCAGGTCGAACACCTGCGCCTGCGCCATCGCGAGACCCGCCAGGCCGTCGCTGGCGACCGACAGCTGGTACTGCGGCCGCAACGTAAAAACATGGCGCAGCAGGTCGACGTTGGACGGGTTGTCTTCGACGTAGAGCAGGCGCTGCGGCGCCGCGGCGGCCAGCGTGCTCGCCGGCATGTCGGCCTGTGCCGAGCCCGGCGCCGGCGCCTCGGCCGAAGGCAGCTCGACGCGAAACACCGAGCCCGCCCCGGCGACCGACTCCACCTGCAGTTGCCCGCCCATCAGCTCCACCAGGCGCTTGGTGATCACGAGGCCGATGCCGGTGCCTTCGATCGCGTCGCCGGTGCGCTCGAAGCGCGTGAAGGGTTGGTACAGCTGCTGCAATTCCGCCGCGTCGAAGCCGCGCCCGGTGTCGCTGACGGCGATCGTGCGCCGGCCCGCCACGGTCGGGCCCACGACCACGGCCACGCCGCCGCCCGGCCGGTTGTATTTGACGGCGTTGCTCAGCAGGTTGGACAGCACCTGCTTCAATCGCCTGCGGTCGGCCAGCACCCAGGCGCCTTTCGCCACGCCCTCGGGCAGCGCCAGCGTCACACCGCGGGCGAGCGCCATCGTCTGCACCATCGGCAGCGTGTCGCCGATCAACGCGCCGAGCTCGACCGGCTCGACCGAGGTGCTCAGCGCACCGGCCTCGATGCGCGACAGGTCGAGCACGTCGTTGATCAGCTCCAGCAGGTGCCAGCCGGCCGACTCGATCTGGTTCACCTTGTTCAGATCGGCTTGCGCGAGGCCGCTGTTCGGGGCGGTGCGCGGCAGCGCCAGCAACTGCGCGAAGCCGAGGATCGCGTTGAGCGGCGTGCGCAGCTCGTGGCTCATGCGCGAGAGGAACTCGCTCTTCGCCTGGCTGGCGCGCTCGGCCACGTCCTTCGCCAACTGCAACTCGGCGGTGCGTTCCAGCACCCGTTGTTCGAGTGCTTCGTTGAGGCCACGCAGCTGCTGCTCGGCGCGCACGTGGCGGCTGATGTCGGTCAGCGTGGCCAGCACCGCGTGGGGCTCGCTCGAGTCGCCGCGCAGCAGCGGCGTGGCATTGACGCTCACCCACACGGTCGAGCTGTCGGCACGCCGGACCTGGGCCAGCACGTCGCGCTGCGGCCGGCCGGTGGCCAGGGTCTGCGAAGACGGCAGCTCGTCGGCTTGCATCAAACGGCCGTCGGGCCAGAGCAGCCGTGCGCCGTGCTGGGTGGCATCGGCGTGCGTGAAAGCCGCCCGTGTCGTGCCCCAGATGCGCAGCAGCGCTTCGTTGGAGTCGAGCACGCGGCGGTCGCGGTCGACGATGACGAGGCCTTCGGACAAGGTGTCGAGCACGCGACGCAGGAACTGCGCGTTGTCGCGCTGCTCGGTCAGTTGTGATTGCACCGCTTCGGCCATGCGGTTGAAGGCCACCGAAACCTCGTCGAGCTCGCGCACCCGGCCGCTCAGCGGCAACCGGGTCGAGAAGTCGCCATCGGCCACACGCCGGCTCGCTTGCGACAGCCGCTTGAAGCCGGCGCTGAGCCAGGTCGTGCCCAGCGCCAGCAGCAGCATGCCGGCCAGCAGCACCAGCGCGCCGATGAACACGCTGCCGCGCAACAACCGATCGCGCGCTTCGGAAATGGCCTCGGTCGGGATGCCGAAGCGCAGCTCGCCGAGCCGCTGCCCGGCCAGCATCACCGGCACCGTGCTCAGGCGCGCGCCGGCGCGGTCCTTGTCGCCGGCTCCGGCGATGCGCACACCGCGCGCGTCGAACACTTCGACGAAGGTGAGGTGCTGGCCGCGGGTGTTCTCCTGTACCACGTCGTTGACAGTGGCGTAGTCGCGCGCGGCCAGCAGCGGGCCGATGGCGGCCACCAGCAGCGGCCCGAAAGCGCGCTGCTCGGCCGCGAAGCGTTCTTCGGTGGCCTGGCCCATGAGCTGGTGGGCGTTCCAGAGCAGCAAGCCGAGCATCGCCACGAAGACGATGAAGCTGCCGATGAAGTACTGGCCGCGCAGGGTTCTGAACACGGGGGTGCGGTCGGGGAATGAGGGTTCGGGTGATTGTCGGGCAAGTGCGCGAGGCACCGCGCCGGCCGGCATAACGGCGTCATAACGCCGCGCCGCCTACAACCGGGCCCTGGCGTGCCGCTATGCTTTCGCCACGCACCGAGCTCCCGTGATGACCGACACCCGCCAGGCCCTTGAACTGCAACTCTCCGGCATGCCCGGCGTGCACGACCGGGAGGGCGGCATGCTGCCGCTGGCGCCGCGCGACGCTGCGCTGCTGGCCTGGCTCGCGCTCGAGGGGCCGACGCCGCGCACCCGGCTGGCGCAGCTTCTGTGGCCCGACAGCGAACCCGAAGCGGCGCGCAACACGCTGCGCCAGCGTCTGTTCCAACTGCGCCGCCAGTTCGGCGACGCGCTCGTGGTGGGCGGCACCACGCTCGCGCTGGCCGACGGTGTGCGCCACGACTTGCTCGACGCCGACGATGTGCTCGCCGGCGCCGCGCACGAGATCGGCGGCGAATTCGGTGCCTGGCTGGCTCAGCAGCGCGGGCGCCGCCAGGGCCGCGTGCGCTCGTCGCTGGTCGAGCTGTGCGACATGGCCGAGCAGGCACGCGACTATGCCGACGCGCTCTCGCACGCCGGTGAACTGCTGGCGCTGGAGCCGCTCTCCGAAGACGCGCACCGGCGTGTCATGCGCTTGCATTACCTGGCCGGTGACCGCGCGGCCGGCCTGCTCGCGTTCGACCGCTGCGAGCAGGTGTTGAAAGACGAAGTCGGCGCCCGGCCTTCGCCGCTCACGCTGGCCTTGCTCGACACGCTTCAGGCCAGCGAGCGCACGCCCGGTGTGCAGGAGCGGCGCTTGCCCGCGGCCGTGTTGCGCCCGCCGCGCATGGTCGGCCGCCATGAAGACCTGCGCGCGGCGCTCGCCGGCTGGGCCGCGCAGCAGGTGGTGTGGGTCGTGGGCGAAGCCGGCATGGGCAAGTCGCGCCTGCTGCAAGAGCTGGTGAGTGCGCGGCCCGGCAGCGTGTGTGTCTCGGCGCGGCCGGGTGACGCGGTCGTGCCTTATGCCTCGCTCGCGCGGCTGCTGCGCGCCGTGGTCGAGCGCGCGCCACAGGCGCTGAGTTCGGCGCCGCTGACCGACGTGGCGCGCTTGCTGCCCGAGGTGGCGCCGCCCAGCGGGGCCGTGGCGACGGGCCCGGGCTCGCCCGCAGCACAGCAGGTGGCCTTGCAGCGTGGCGTCGTCGCGCTGCTGCGCGCGGCGCAGGCGGCAGGCATCGAAGCGCTCGCGCTCGACGACCTGCATTTCGCCGACGACGCGAGCCTGGAAATGCTGGTGGTCGTGCTGCACGGCGACGCCTTGCCCGGTCTCGCCTGGGCCTTTGCGCAGCGGCCTTCCGAAGGCTCGGAGCATGTCGTTCAGGTGCAGGACACGCTGCTCGAAGAACAGCGCCTGCAGCCGCTGCGCCTGGCGCCGCTCGGCGTCGCGCAACTGCTCGAACTGGTGAGTTCGCTCGGGCTGGACGGGGTCGACGCCCCCGCACTCGCCGTGCAGCTGCACCGCCACACCGGCGGCAACCCGCTGTTCGCGCTCGAAACGCTGCGCCAGGCCTGGGTCGACGGCCGCCTCGGTGCGGTCGCGTTGCCGCGCCCGGGCAGCGTGGCGCGCCTCATCGAACGGCGCCTGTCGCGCCAGTCCACCGCCGCCGTGCGGCTGGCGCGCTGCGGTGCCGTGGCCGGGCAGGACTTTTCGATCGAGCTCGCGACCGACGTGCTCGGCGTGCCCGTGCTCGACCTCGCCGACGCCTGGACCGAACTCGAACAGGCCCAGGTGCTGCGCGACGGCGCCTTCGCCCACGACCTGATCTTCGAGGCCGTGTTGGCCTCGGTGCCGCGGCCGATCGCGCAACACCTGCACGGCCAGATCGCCACCTTCCTGGAGCGCCGGGTGAGCGAGCCGGCGCGGCTGGCCTGGCACTGGGCCGAAGCGAACCTGTGGGTGCCGGCGGCCAGCGCGTTCAGGCGTGCGGCGCAGCGGGCGCAGCACGGCGCGCGCGTGCTCGACGCCGCCGCGCTGCTCGGCGAGGCGGCGCGCTGCCACGCCCTGGCCGGTGCGCTCAACGAGCGCTTCGAGGCGCTGCTCGAACGGGCCGACATCCTCTCGGTCTTCGAACTCGGCGACCAGGCGGTGGCGGCCGTGGCCGAGCTCGAAGTGGCGGCGCAGAACGAGCTGCAGCGCTTGAAGACACTGCAGGTGCGGCTCACGCTGAGCGAGCGCCGCTTCGAGGAGGAGCCGGTGCTCGAACTGGCGCCCGGCGCCATCCGCGCCGCGTACGCCCTGGGCCAGACCGAACTCGAAGTGTCGTTCGCCATGGGCCTGGCCTATGCGCTGTGTGCCCGGCGCCGCGCCGCCGAGGCGGTGACGCTGCTGGAACGTTACGACGCTGCGTTCGACACGCTCGACGACGTGGGCCTGCACTTCGAGTACCGCATGGCGCTCGGTTTCGCGCTCGACTACGCCGACCGCCTGCGCGACGCGCTGGCCGCCTGGGACCGTGCGCTGGCGCTGCCGCGCATCGGCGCCCGTTCCGACCTGATGTGGCAGGCCATGAGCAGCCGCGCGGCCACGCTCTCGAAGATGGGCCAGGTGCGGCTCGCGGCCGAGACCGGCGAGCAGGCCTTGCGCATGGCGCGCAGCACCGGCGACATGCCCGAGGTGCGGCTGATGAAAACGCAGTCGATCCTGGCGCACCGCCTGCGCGATGTCGGCCGTTACCGCGACGCGATGAGCTGGCTCGAAGAAGCGCGTGCGGTGTTCGACGCCGCGCCCGAAACGCCTTCGGAGATCGCGCACATCGAACACCGCATGGTCGTGATCTACCAGCACCTCGGGCAACCCGAGCGTGCGCCGGCCCTGCTCGCCACCGAGCACACCGGCCTGCAGCCGGGGCTGGCGATGATGCGGCTGGTGCACCGCGCCGACATCCGGCGCCAGCTCGGTGGCGACGGCCTGCCGCTGATGCGCGAGGCGCTGGCCGTCATTCCCGATCCGAACGACATCTACTACCGCATCGCGAGCCTGTTCATGACCTGGCTGGTGCCACCCGACGAAGGCGAAGCGCTGGGTGCGAGCCTGGCGGTCTGGGCCGGGGCGCGCGAACGTTTCGGCGTGGCCCTGGCCGGCCACGTGCGGGCTGCCGCCTGCGGCCTCGCGCTGGGGGCGCCGGCGCGCGCGCAGCCGCATGTGGAGGCGGCGCTGGCGCTGGCCCGAGAACACCAGCCCGACACCTTCTACCTGGCCGAGCTGTGGCTGGTGGCGGCGCGTGTCTTCCAGGCGCTGGGGCGCACCGACGATGCGAAGCGCTCGGCCGCAGCCGGGCGCGACTGGGTCATGGCGGTCCACGACCGGCAGGTGCCCGAGGTGTTTCGCCACAGCTTTCTGCATCGCAACCCGACCAACCACGAACTGTTGTCGCTCGCCGCACGCCTAACGGTTTCATAACGGTCGCCGCAGAACACTGCTCCCCAACGACCACGGCATGGTGCCGCGGCGTTCCAACAGGGGACCGTCATGCACACCACTCCGAACCCGACCGCCGCGCCGACGCGAGCGCCCGATGACCACAGGCTGGCATCGCGCCAGCGGATCAAAGCCTTGATGGCCAGTGTCGCCACGGCAGCCGTGCTCGCCGCGTGCGGTGGCGGCGGGTCGAGCGCGCCGGTTGCCGCCACGCCGCCGGCTCCTGTGCCCGTGCCTCCCCCACCGCCCCCGCCGCCGACACCGGCAGGCACGGCGCTCACCGGCACCTTGCGCGGGCCCATCGGCGCCCAGGTCGTGCTGCAGAACAATGGCGGCGACGACCTTTCGGCCACGGTTGCGCTCAGCACCGGCAACACCGAGAAGTACGACGAAACCGCATTCAGCTTCGCGACCTTGCTCGCCAATGCCGCGCCGTACCAGGTCACGGTCAAGACCGCACCGGCCGGCCAGACCTGCTCGGTCTACAAGGGCGCGAGCGGCACGATGCCGGTGGCAGCCGCAGCACTGCGGGTCGGCTGTGAAACCACTTACGACCTGGTGAGCCGCAGCAGCAACGATGCGGTCAAAGGCACCTTCTTCGACAGCAGTGCGCCGGTCATCGGCGGCAGCGCGGAGCCGATCGGTGCCACGACCCAGGGTTATGGCGAAGGGCGCTTCATCGCCTTCGTCTCCAACGCTGTCGGCATCGGCGGCTCCACCGGGGCGCACCGCCAGGTCTTCTGGCGCGATCAATTGACCGGCGAGACCAAGCTGGTCAGCGGCACCGCGGCGGGCGTCGAGGGCAACGGCGACAGCTGGGCTCCGGCGATCTCGGCCGACGGTCTGGCGGTGGCCTTCGAGTCGTATGCCAGCAACCTGGTGGCCGGCGACACCAACGGTGTGCGCGATGTCTTCGGCTGGTTGGCGACGGACGCGACGAACACCGTCGAGCGCCTGAGCGTGGGCCCGGGCGGTGTCCAGGCCAACGCGGCGAGCTACGCGCCGACCGTGTCGGGCGACGGCCGGGTGGTCGCGTTCCTGAGCGGCGCGAGCAACCTCACGCCGGGGGTGTCGGGCATCAACGAGATCCACGTGATCCGGCGCGACGTGGTGGCAGGCACCAACAAGCTGATCAGCGTGAATGCCGCCGGCGTGCCCCAGGAGGCCGCCAACCCGGTGCTGTCGGAAGACGGCAACCGCCTGGCGTTCAGCACCTTCTGGCCGCTGCTCGCCAGCGATACGAACAACCTGTGGGACATCTACGTCTACGACCACACGGCCAGCAGCCTGCAGCGCGTGAGCCTCACGAGCACCGGCGGCGAGCGCAACCAGGGGACCGAGAGCGCCAGCCGCAGCGTGGCCCCGGCGATCTCGGGCAACGGCCGCTATGTGGCCTACGCCACCACCGCGAGCAACGTGGTGCCCGGCGACACCAACGGCATGCAGGACGTGTTCGTGACCGACACGCAGACCGGCGCGGTGACACGGGCCAGCGTCAGCAGCGCCGGCGTTCAGGGCAATGCCGACAGCCCGGTGGGCCAGGGCGAACGCTTGTCGTTGTCGTACGACGGCAGCTGGGTGGCCTTCAGCAGCAACGCATCGAACCTCGGCGCGCC
>JANYFX010000224.1 GCA_025359585.1 Rhizobacter sp.
CGCGCGCCCTTGTTGTCGCCGATGCGCACGATGCGCTCGGCCGGCACGCCGATGGCCTTGTTCCAGATCTCGTAAGCCTCGTCGTCGTCGGCATACACCGTGACCCAGAGTTTTTCCTTCGGCAGTTTGTAGACCTCGGTCAGCAGCTCCCACGCGTATGCGATGGCTTCTTTCTTGAAGTAGTCGCCGAAGCTGAAGTTGCCCAGCATCTCGAAGAAGGTGTGGTGGCGCGCCGTGTAACCCACGTTCTCCAGATCGTTGTGCTTGCCGCCGGCACGAATGCACTTCTGCGACGTGGTCGCGCGGTTGTAGGGCCGCTTGTCGAAGCCGAGGAACACGTCCTTGAACTGGTTCATGCCGGCGTTCGTGAACAGCAGCGTCGGGTCGTCGCCAGGCACGACCGGGCTCGAGGCGACGATGGTGTGGCCCTTCGACTCGAAGAACTTCAAGAAGGTCTGGCGGATTTCGGAGGCTTTCATCCGGTTCTCTCGGTGGCAAGGGGCGCAGGGCGCGCCCGTGCTTGCTTCGGCAAAAGTTTCGATTATAGAAAGGCGCCCGCGCAGGGCGCACAAAGCGGCGAACCGCTCAGGCCGCCGCGCCCTGCGCGTGCAGGCGAATCTGTTCGGCCAGAAAAACGAACAGGCGCGCGTCGTCGCTGAAGGCCACGTTGAAACGCAGCCAGCCCGTGGGGCGCGGCTCGGTCAGGAAAAGGTGGCCAGGCCCGAGCAAAATGCCGGCGCCGGCCGCCTGCTGTGCCAGCGGCGCGCTGTCGGCCAGATCGGGGTGGCGCGCCCACAGGTACATGCCGGCCTTGGGCTCGCTGAACAGCTCGAAGCCGAGCCCGTTCAGGTGCTGCGCGACGCTGCCGTGCGCCTGCGCCAGCCGATCGCGCAACGCCTTGAGGTGCTTGCGCCAGCGCCCTTCGGAGAGCGCGCCGAAGGCGAGCCGCTCGGTGATGTCGGACGAGGTCAGCCCCGACACCATCTTCAGCTGCGCCAGCTCGTCGAGCAGTTCGGGCCGGGCCACGACATAACCGACCCGGATGTTGGGCGAGATCGTCTTCGAGTAGCTGCCGACATAAACGACACGCCGCATCTGGTCGAGGCTGGCCAGGGAAGACCGCGGTTCGGGGTCGAGGTCGGCGTAGATGTCGTTCTCGACCAGCGCCAGATCGTATTTTTCGGCCAGCTGCAACACACGGTGCAATTGCGCCGCCGTGGCCACCGAGTTGCTCGGGCTCTGCAGGCGCGGCTGGGTGAAGAAGGCCTTGGGGCGGTGCAGCACGATCAGCGCCTCGAGCGCCTCCAGGTCGTAGCCGTGCGGCGCGCGTGGCACGCCCACCAGCCGCGCCCCGAGAAAACGCAGCATGAACATCAGGTTCGGGTAACCGGGGTCGTCGACCAGCACGGTGTCACCGGGGCGCACCAGGCAGCGCGCCGCCAGATCGAGCGCCTGGCTGGAGCCCTGGGTCAGCAGGATGTTCTCGGCGCCGAGCACGATCTGGCGTTCGGCCAGGGCTTCGGCGATCAGCATGCGCAGCGCCATGTGGCCATGCGGCAGGCCGTATCCGCCGATCTCGGCACCGTCGCTGGCAAGGTGGCGCAGGCTGCGGCGCACCCCCTCCTCGAACAGCCAGTCGTTGGGCAGCCAGCCGCAGCCGGGCTTGAGTTCGAGGTTGCGGCTCTCGAAGATCTGGCGCAGGTACCAGCTCGCGTCGAAACGCAGGTCGGCGCTGGGCGCTTCGCCCGGCAGCATGCTGGTGCCGGCACGGCGCTTGACGAAGAAGCCCGCGTTCGAGCGCGACTCTACCCAGCCCTGCGCCACCAGCCGGTCATAGGCTTCGACCACCGTGAACACGCTGACCGAGTGGGTGGCAGCCAGGGCGCGGATCGAGGGCAGCTTGGTGCCGGCGCGCAGCGCCTGTTCGCCGATCAGGCGCCGAAAGCCGTCGACGATCTGGCTGACCAGCGGTGTGCTCGATCCGGGGTGGAGGGTGATCATTCTTCGCGTCGTGGGGTCGCAGGCAGGGTGCACCGTATCAGGGCTTGCGTGTACAGGCGGCGGCGCCTGCACAGTGCATTGCTGATTGTCGATGGGTGTACATGGTATTCGCAGCGCGCAGTGCCTAAAGTGCGCCCTTCACCAACGGGGAGAAACCATGCACCGCGAACCCCACATCACGAACCAGACGAACGCCGCGCTGATGGCCCGCCGCCGTGCCGCCGTGGTTCGCGGCGTAGGCCAGGCGCATGAAATCTTCGTCGCCCGCGCGCAGAACGCCGAGCTGTGGGACGTGGAAGGAAAACGTTACCTCGACTTTGCCGGCGGCATCGCCGTGCTCAACACCGGGCACTGCCACCCGCAGATCATCGACGCGGTCAAGGCTCAGCTCGAGCTGTACACGCACACCTGTTTCCAGGTCGTGGCCTACGAGCCGTATGTGGAACTGGCGGAGCGTCTCAACTCGCTCGCGCCGGGCCACTTCGACAAGAAGACGCTGTTCCTGACGACCGGCTCCGAGGCGGTCGAAAACGCCGTGAAGATCGCGCGCTCGTTCACCAAGCGCCCCGGCGTGATCGCCTTCAACGGCGGCTACCATGGCCGCACCCTGCTCACGCTGGGCCTGACCGGCAAGGTCGCGCCATACAAGACCGGCTTCGGCCCTTTCCCCGCCGAGGTGTACCACGCGCTGTTCCCGAACGAGCTGCACGGCGTGAGCGTGGACGACGCGCTGCGCTCGGTCGAGCTGCTGTTCAAGAACGACATCGAAGCCGAGCGCGTGGCGGCTTTCATCGTCGAGCCGGTGCAGGGCGAAGGCGGTTTCTACATCGCGCCACCGGCCTTCATCGCCGGGCTGAAGGCACTGGCCGACCGGCACGGCATCTTGCTGATCGCCGACGAAGTGCAGACCGGCGCCGGCCGCACCGGCACCTGGTTCGCCAGCGAGCAGTGGCCGGTGGCGCCCGACCTGATCGCCAGCGCCAAGTCGCTGGCCGGTGGCTTCCCGCTCTCGGCCGTGGTCGGCCGCGCCGAGGTGATGGACGCACCCGCCGCCGGCGGACTGGGCGGGACCTATGCCGGCAGCCCGATCGGCTGCGCCGCGGCACTGGCCGTGCTGAAGGTGTTCGAAGACGAAAAGCTGCTGCAGCGCTGCCACGCGCTGGGCGAGCGCCTGCGCGCCGGTCTGCACGCCATCGCCGCCAAGCTGCCGGCGATCGGCGACGTGCGCGGCCTGGGCGCGATGCTTGCAATCGAATTGTTCAAGGGCGGCGACCTGCAGCAGCCCGACGCCGAGCTCACGAAACGTGTCGTCGCCGAAGCGGCACGGCGTGGTCTCATACTCTTGTCTTGCGGCACGAACGGCAACGTGATCCGGATCCTGGTGCCGCTGACCGCGCCCGACGCGCACATCGACGAAGGCCTGCAGATCCTGGCCCGGAGTTTCGAAGCCGTGTCCTGAACCTGCCACCCAATAGCTGCCAACAACCGCCATGACCATCGCCACCGCCCCTGACGCACCGACCGCCGCCCCGCACGCTGCAGCGCGCCCGTCACGTGGCGAGCCGCTGGTGCGCTTCGTCGGCGTGCAGAAAACCTACGACGGCGTGCAACTCGTGGTGCGCCAGCTCGACCTCGACATCCAGCGCGGCGAGTTCCTCACGCTGCTCGGCCCCTCGGGTTCGGGCAAGACGACCACGCTGATGATGCTGGCGGGCTTCGAGTCGCCCACCGCCGGCGAGATCCTGCTCGCCGGCAAGCCGATCACGCGCACGCCACCGCACAAGCGCAACTTCGGCATGGTGTTCCAGAACTACGCGCTGTTTCCGCACCTCAGCGTGGCGCAGAACGTGGCCTACCCGCTGACGGTGCGCAAAGTACCGAAGGCCGAAGCCGAAAGACGCGTGACACGCGCGCTCGACATGGTCCGCCTGAAGGGCATGGACGCACGCCTGCCCTCGCAGCTCTCGGGCGGCCAGCAGCAGCGCGTGGCGCTGGCGCGTGCGCTGGTGTTCGAGCCGCAGCTGGTCTTGATGGACGAGCCGCTCGGCGCGCTCGACAAGCAGTTGCGCGAGCACATGCAGATCGAGCTGAAGGAGCTGCACCGCCAGCTCGGCGTGACCTTCGTCTTCGTCACCCACGATCAGGGCGAAGCGCTGACCATGAGCGACCGCGTGGCGGTGTTCAACAACGGCGTGATCCAGCAGATCGATGCGGCCGACCGCATGTACGAAGCGCCGGCGAACCGCTTCGTCGCCGGCTTCATCGGCGACAGCACGATGCTGCACGGCACCGTGCGCGCCACGCAGGTCGAGGGCGACAGCGAGCGTTGTGGCATCGTGCTGACCGACGGGCGCGTGCTGACCGGCCTGAACGTCAACGGCGCGGCCGTCGGCGCGCAGGTCGAGGCCTGCATCCGGCCCGAGCGCATCGTGGTGCACACGCAGGCCGTGGCCGAGCGCGGCAACGTGCTGCAGGCGCAGGTCAGCAACGTGATCTATTTCGGCGACCACCTGCGCCTGCTGTGCAGCGTGGGCGAAGGCCAGAGCCCGGCCACCGCGCGGCTGCCGCTGTCGGTGGCCGGCGTGCCGAACGTGGGCGACGCGGTCTGGCTGGAACTGCCGCCCGAGCTGACACGCGTTTACGCTTGACACCCGATTCGAAGTTTTTCCCCCACCCTCCACAGGAGAAGTCGACACCATGAACAAGAGCATCCTGGCCGCACTGCTTGCGACCGTCATTTCGTTGCCGGCACTGGCCCAGCAACAGATCACCGTCGTGAACTTCGGTGGCGCCAACGCCAACGCGCAGAAGAAGGCCTACTACGAGCCCTTCGAGAAGACCGGCACCAAGGTCGTCGCGGTCGAATACAACGGCGAGCAGGCCAAGATCAAGGTCATGGTCGAGACCAAGAAAGTGACCTGGGACGTGGTCGAGGTCGAGTCACCCGACGTGGCACGCGGCTGCGACGAAGGCCTGTTCGAGAAGCTCGACTACAGCAAGATCGGCAACAAGGCCGACTTCAACCCGGCAGCGGTCACCGAGTGCGGCATCGGCGTGTTCGTGTGGTCGACCGTGATGGCCTACAACGGCGACAAGCTCAAGGACGGCCCCAAGACCTGGGCCGACTTCTGGGACACCAAGAAGTACCCCGGCAAGCGTGTCATGCGCAAGGGCGCGCGCTACAACCTCGAATTCGCGCTGATGGCCGAAGGCGTGAAGCCCGGCGACGTGTACAAGGTGCTCGCCACCAAGGAAGGCGCCGAGCGCGCGTTCAAGAAATTGACCGAGCTGAAGAGCAGCATCCAGTGGTGGGAAGCCGGCGCACAGCCGCCGCAGTTTCTGGTGGCCGGCGACGTGACCATGACGACCGTCTACAACGGCCGCATCGACGCCGCCAACCGCGACGGCAAGAACCTGAAGATCACCTGGATGGGCGGCATCTACGACCTCGACTACTGGGTCATCCCGAAGGGCGCGCCGAACAAGGACGCTTCGCTGAAGTTCATCGCTTTCGCCAGCACGCCCGAAGCGCAGGCCGAGTACGCGAAGAACATCGCCTACGGCCCGACCAACAACAAGGCGCTGGCCAAGCTCGACGCCAAGGTGCTCGACAACCTGCCGACCTCGCCCGCCAACTCGAAGGACGCGCTGCAGTTCAACCTCAAGTTCTGGGCCGACCAGGGCGAGGACCTCGAGAAGCGTTTCGCTTCCTGGGCCACGAACTGAGGCTGACTGATAAGGGGGCGGTCCGCATTGCGGCCTGCCCCCGGTTCGACAACATCAACAGCCCATGAGCGCCGCACTCGCACCCGCCCTGCTCGCCGCCGCCGCCGACCTCCAAGCGCTGCGGCGCCAGCTCGCGGGCGCCGATCGGCGCCGCAAGTGGCGCGCGTTTTCTCTCACGCTGCCTTTGCTGCTGTTCCTGCTGCTGACCTTTCTGGTGCCGATCGCCACGCTGCTCAAGCGCGCGGTCGAAAACCCCGAGGTCGCGAACGCGCTGCCGCGCACGGTCGTGGCATTGAAGGGCTGGCAGCGTGAAGGCACGCCCGAGGCCGAAGCCTTCGCGGCCGTCATCAAAGACCTGGGTGCCCTGCCCGACAGCTCCGACGCCGGCGCCCTCGCACGCCGCCTCAACAGCGAAACCCCGGGCGCACGTTCGCTCGTGATGAACACCTTCAAGGCCTTGCCGCTGCAAGGCGCTGCCACGCCCGCCGACACAAAAGCCGCGCTGCTCGCGCTCGACGAGCGCTGGGGCGAGACCAAGTACTGGCGCGCGATCGCGAAGAACGGTTCGCGCTGGACACCCGACTACCTGCTCACCTCGGTCGACCTGCGGCGTGACGTGCAAGGCGCCATCGAACGTGTCGACCCCGAGCAGCGGGTGTTCGGCCGCATCCTCGTGCGCACCTTCGAGATCAGCGCCATCGTCACGCTCTGGGCGCTGCTGCTCGGCTACCCGCTCGCGTACTGGCTCAGCACGCTGCCGGCGCGCCATGCCAACGTGCTGATGA
>JANYFX010000156.1 GCA_025359585.1 Rhizobacter sp.
GCGGTCCATGCTGGTGAGCAGGATCTCGCCTGCCCCCTGCCTGGTCATCTCTCGCGCCCAGTCCACCGCATCCAGTCCCGTGTTCTTGCGCCCGCCGTGCGTGTAGACATCCCAGCCCGAGCCGTCAGCGCGAGCCTTCGCGTCGATGGCGACGACGATGCACTGTGCGCCGTACTTCTGCGAAGCCTCGTAAATCACCTGCGGGTTCGCCACCGCCGCCGAGTTGAAGCTGACCTTGTCGGCCCCGGCGTTGAGCAGCCGGCGCACATCGGCCACGGTGCGCACACCGCCACCAACGGTGAGCGGAATGAAGACCTGCGAGGCCACCGCTTCGATGATGTGCAGGATCAGGTCACGCCCGTCGCTGGTGGCGGTGATGTCCAGAAAGGTCAGTTCGTCGGCGCCCTGGTCGTTGTAGCGCGCCGCGATTTCGACCGGATCGCCGGCGTCGCGCAGCTCGACGAAATTCACGCCCTTGACGACGCGACCGCCGGTCACGTCCAGGCAGGGGATGATTCTCTTGGCAAGCATCAGGCCGCGCCGATCTCGTCGGCGCGCGTCTGCGCGAGCGCGAAATCGAGATCGCCGCTGTAGATCGCCCGGCCGCAGATCACGCCGGTGATGCCCTGGTCTTCGACCGCGCACAGCCGCTCGATGTCGGCGATGTTCGACAGGCCGCCCGACGCGATCACGGGAATCGTCAGCGCCTGCGCCAGCTTCACGGTCGCTTCGATGTTGATACCGCTGAGCATGCCGTCGCGCCCGATGTCGGTGTAGATCACACCTTCGACACCGTAGTCCTGGAACTTCTTCGCCAGGTCGACCACCTCGTGGCCGGTGAGCTTGCTCCAGCCGTCGGTCGCGACCTTGCCGTCTTTGGCATCCAAGCCGACGATGATGTGGCCACCGAACGCCGTGCAGGCATCGCGCAGGAAACCCGGGTTCTTCACAGCGGCCGTGCCGATGATGATGAAGCTCAGGCCGTCGTCGAGGTAACGCTCGATCGTGTCGAGGTCACGAATGCCGCCGCCGAGTTGCACCGGGATCTCGTCGCCCACCTCGGCCAGGATCGCCTTGATCGCGCTCTCGTTCACCGGCTTGCCGGCGAAGGCACCGTTCAAGTCGACCAGGTGCAGTCGGCGCGCACCGGCGTCGACCCAGCGCCGCGCCATCTGCGCCGGGTCTTCGCTGAAGGTGGTCGACAGCTTCATGTCGCCCTGTTGCAAGCGGACACAGTGACCGTCTTTCAGGTCGATCGCAGGAATGAGCAGCATGGCCGAAGGGCTGGTGGTGAAGGGGGAGGAGGACGCCGGAGAAATCGCGCGAGGGATCAGGCTGAAAAGCTGGTCACGGGTTCCAGTGAAGGAAGTTGCGATACAGCGCCAAACCGTGCTCGGCGCTTTTCTCGGGGTGGAACTGGGTGGCGAAAATGTTATCGCGCGCCAGCGCCGAGGTAAAGCGGCTTCCGTACTCGGTCTCGCCGGCACTGTGGCGCGGGTCCGACGGGCGGGCGCAGTAGCTGTGCACGAAGTAGAAGTAGGCACCGTCGGGCACGCCTGCCCAGATCGAGTGCGGGTGCGCCTGGAAAACACGGTTCCAGCCCATCTGCGGCACCTTGTAGCGGCTGCCGTCGGGCTGCAATTGGCCTTCGAGCTGGAAGCGGATCACTTCGCCAGCGAACAGCCCCAGGCCGTCGGTCGGCCCTTCGTCGCTGCGCGACAGCAGCATCTGCATGCCGACGCACACGCCCATCAGCGGCTTGTGGGCTGCAGCATGCAACACGGCATCTTGCAGTCCCGACTCGCGGAGTTCGCGCATGCAGTCGGGCATGGCGCCCTGGCCGGGCAACACGACGCGCTCGGCGGCGAACACCTCTTCGGGCTTCGAGGTGACGATCACGTCCACGCCCGAGCCCTTCGCCACATGCATCACCGCCTGCGACACCGAGCGCAGGTTGCCCATGCCGTAGTCGACGACGGCAACGGTCTTGCTCATGTCAAAGCGAGCCTTTGGTCGAAGGGATCACGCCGGCCGCGCGTGGGTCGATCTCGAGCGCCATGCGCAGCGCGCGCGCAAACGCCTTGAAGATCGTTTCGCACTGGTGGTGCGCGTTGTCGCCCTGCAGGTTGTCGATGTGCAGCGT
>JANYFX010000301.1 GCA_025359585.1 Rhizobacter sp.
CTGCTCAAAAAAACAGCAGGGTAGGCTGAACACCCGGGTCACTTTGAGATCGGCACAACCGTCATAAGTGGGTCAATTCGCGGTCGGCGCCAACAGATGGACCTTCACCGGTGCACTCGCCATAGCTGTTAGCTCATTCCACGCCGCAGTCCGATCCGCGGGGTCAAGAGCATTCTTTATTGCCACCTCGACAAGTGGCGCGAGCACATCACTACGGATCCTTGAACGGTTCCCATACCGTGCCGACAGCGGCGCCACGACGATGGACTCAGGCAGCGGCGGCGACTCCGTCGTAGACGACATCGATTGGGCGAGTCGTGGCATCAGCAAGTGCGTCACAACTGCCTTACGCCACATGCGACTTATATCCGTGTCCTGGGCACGCGCATTTTCGAGCTCGCTTTTTGCATTGTCGACGCACCTTTTGCGCTCGAAATGCTCTGGGTTCTCAGCATCTTGCTCATTCCTGCGCTCGAACCTACGCAACTTCGCCTTTGCGGCGACATGTACGGACTCAAGCCTTCTCACATCCTGAGGCAATAGGTGTTCTGCCCCCTTAGCTGCAACCCGAAACGCCGCGTAGGCCTCATCCATGACTTCTCTCGCTGACGCAGGCAAACGGAGCGTCGGGTAGTCCGCTCCAATGTCCGGACCGTCCTCCCATTCGCCGAACTCGAGACGTAGGAACATCTCACCGTAGCCGTCAACCATGAAGGCGGCCAACTGTTTTGCCGTGAAAGGAAAGGGCAGCAGTGGTTCGTCGTATGGGTTGCCACCGCCGTGTAACCGTGTCTCGGACTTTGGATGCCAACGTGGCGCTCCGTCGGATGAATCTGGCTCGATCCACACGCCTTGGGCGTTGATCTTGAATATTCGATTGGGACCGATGCCGAACGCTGCGCTGGCGTAGCCATTGACGTCCAGGCGTGTCACGATCGACTCGAAATCGCTGCGGCCGTAGGACGCCTCGCCGCCGCGCCCGTGGTCGCTCATAGGCGTCCCTTCATAGTCATCGGCCATTTTGCAGAAAGATTGTCAGGCAACTCTGAACGGTACTACGACGCCTTTCTTGGCCTCAGGTTTTGCACAAAACGCCGCCCAGTCCCTCATCATCGGTCGCCGCTTCTCAAGAAGGTCTCCGCGTCGATATGCGGCTTCGACCTTGTTGCCGATCGTGTGGGCGAGCGCCATCTCTGCCACTTCGCGGGGGTAGCTGGTTCTCTCGGAACACCAGTCGCGGAACGATGATCGGAAGCCATGAGGTACGGCCTCAATCTGCATCCTGCGAATGACGGCTACCAAAGTCATGTCGGACAGCACACCGCCGCGCGGTGCCGGAAACACAAGGTCGGTGCCGGACGAACGCGACAGCCCGCGCAGCAGTGCCAGACTTGCAGCTGACAAGGGCACGCGGTGCTCCTTACCTGCCTTCATGCGCACGCCCGGCACGGTCCAAGTCGCAGCATCCAGGTCGATTTCGCGCCAAGTCGCACCGCGCACCTCTCCTGAACGTGCGGCAGTCAGGATGACGAACTCCAATGCCCTTGCGCCGATCCCTTCCATGGCGCGCAAAGCCTTCATGAACGCGCCGACCTCGCCGACAGGCACCGCGGCATGGTGGCCGGTCTTTTTGATCTTGCCAGGTGACGGCAAGAGATGGTCGAGGTGCCCCTTCCAGCGTGCCGGGTTCAGACCGTCCCTGTAGCCGCGCACGGTGGCCCAGTCGAGCACTGACTCGATTCGGCCGCGCAGCCGAGACGCTGTCTCCGTTCGCACCTTCCAGATCGGTTCGAGTACACCGAGGACATGGGGTAGCGTCACGTCGCGCACTTGCAATTGGCCGATGGACGGATATGTGCTGGCCAAGGTATTGCGCCACTGCTCAGCGTGTTTCGCATTGCGCCAGCCGGGCTCGTGAGCCTCGATGTATGCCAGCGCCGACGCCTTAAACGTGAAGGCCTTTGCCTGCTCAGCGCGCAGCTTGATCGCCGCGAATCTGCGCTCATCAATGGGGTCGACGCCCCTATCGGCCTTTTCGCGCTCGTCACGAGCACGCCGCCGTGCATCTGCCAGAGTCACATCCGGGAATCCACCCAAGCCCATTTCCCGCCGCTTACCGGCGATGGAGATACGCAGCACCCAACTGCGCGCACCGCTGGTTTGAATCTGCATTGCAAGGCCAGCGACGCCGCCAACAAAGTGAAGGCCTGGCACTGCCAGACGCGACACTTCCAATGCCGACCTCTCTGTAGACTTCCTCGGCATCTCATCGTCCCCAACACCGACCCATCAACGCCGATGCAATTGGATGATGCAAGGTGAAGCGACGAGCGTCAATGACTTTATGATCTTGCTATGAAACAAATTGAGATTGATGCAGCGTGAGACTACTTGAAGTTCGATCCCGGCGGACACCGTTTCCGCCAGGTTCACTCGGTGCGCGAGGCCCCGCTCTGCCGCAGACGCTCGAACAGTTCGAAGAAACCCATGCCCGCCAGCATCGCTGCGGCAAACACGACTCCCTTGACTTCGCCCATGCCGAGCATCACCAGCGCCGGGCCGGGGCAGATGCCGGCCAGACCCCAGCCGATGCCGAACAACAGGCTGCCGAAGACGAGGCGGCGGTCGATCCGGTGCGCCGTCGGCAGTTTCATCTCGCGGCCGAGCAGAGACAGCGTGCGCCGCCGCACGACAAAGAAGGCCAGCGAGCCGACGCCGACGGCGCCACCCATCACGAGAGCCAGCGAAGGATCCCAGGCGCCCGCGAGGTCGAGAAAACCAAGCACCTTGGCCGGGTTGGCCATGCCGGACACGATCAGGCCGAGCCCGAACACGAGCCCGGCCAGCAGCGATGTGACGAGCATCATGTGGCTCTCTTCAAAGGCCGAACAGGTGGCGCGCCACGAACACCGTGGCAAAGCCGGCGCCCATGAAAACGAGCGTGGCGACCAGCGAGCGTGGTGACAGACGCGACAGGCCGCAGACGCCATGGCCACTGGTGCAGCCGCCGCCACAGCGGGTGCCGACGCCGACCAGCAGGCCGGCCAGCACCAGCACGCCATAGGAGGCGTCGATCTGCAGTTGCGGCAACAGCGCGACCAGCGTGTAGATGGCCGGCGCCAGCAGCAAGCCGGCGATGAACGCGACACGCCAGCCGACATCGCCGCGTGCCGGTTTCAACAAACCGCCGACGATGCCGCTGATGCCGGCGATGCGGCCGTTGAGCAGCAGGAACATCGCCACGGCCACACCGATCAGCACGCCGCCGGCGAGCGCGGCGCCCGGTGTGAAAACGTTCCAGGCGACGGACATCAGGCTTCCTTCGGACAGTAGAGGCGGTACAGCACGGCAAGGATCTCGAGCAGCGCCGGGTCGGCCACGCTGTAGTAGATGTTCTTGCCCTCGCGGCGCGTGTCGACGACACCTTCGACGCGCAACACGCCGAGCTGTTGCGACAGCGTGGGTTGGTGGATCTCCAGCTGCTCTTCGAGCTCAGCGACGCACATCTCACCCTGCGACAGCTGGCACAGCAGCAGCAGGCGGTTTTCGTTGGCAAGCAGCTTCAAAGCCGCAACGGCTTCGCCCGCGCCTTGGCGCAGCACCTGCGGGGCGATGACGACAGCGCGGCGGCTTTTCATGGTGCAGAGGGTGATTTCATGTTGACCACAATATATCAATCAATATATTATTAGTCAATAGATCGAAGAGCACCCGCAGGAGCCTTGCCATGAACGCGCGAACCACGACCCGGGCTTTTTTCGATGCGCAGACCTGGACCATCAGCTACGTCGTGAACGATCACGCGACCCGGCGCGCTGCGGTCATCGACCCGGTGCTCGACTACGACTTC